>CAYGBH010000014.1:0-23451 GCA_964348055.1 uncultured Pirellulales bacterium | reverse complement strand
ACCCAGTTTACTGCAGGGTTGAAATCTTCGGATGAAGGTGGGAAATTACCGAGAGCACCTAATTCGTCTAAGAGCGTCGGCGTTAAAGGCAAACCAACTATCTTTCTTTTGCTTTTTTTCTTGGACATAATATTCTCTTTTGATTTCGTGAATATCTTCGGATATGAAGCACTTATACTACTTATAATCTTGTCCCGCAAGACTGTCTTTGCAGGACCTTCGCCACCGGTCGAGTATTGCCGTCATGGATTGTAGAATCTGCGGCTTTTCCATCGCCAGGTCTCTTGTTTCGCCGGGGTCGGCAATCAAGTCGAAGAGCATGTAGCTCCTGCCCCCGTCTTCGCTGTAGAGCTTGTAACGGTTGTCCGTCAGTGAGACCTGGTTTTTGGATTCAAAGCCGATTGGCTCAGGACGTTGAATCATTTTGCCATTAATCAATGGCAGCAGGCTGACCCCGTCAATTGGTTCCCGTTGTCCTTTCACTTGAAAGCCCAGCACATCCAGAATAGTTGGGAAATAGTCCGACGTGCAGCACGCAATATCGGTTACCTGTTCACCTTTGATACGCGCAGGCCACTCAAGCAAACCCGGCACGCGCACGCCGCCCTCGAGCAGGCTGCGCTTGCGCCCGTGGAATGGACCGGAAGAACCGCGATAACGTCCCTTTTTGCCGTCTCTGCCCTCCGGTCCATTGTCGCTGCAAAACCAAAGCATAGTATTTTCGGCTACTTCCAGCCCTCGCAACTCGTTACGAAGTCGTCCCATTTGCTCATCCATGGCAGTAATACATCCATAATAGTGTTGCTCGTCTTGGCTGTACTGCGAATACATCTTCCTGTATTTCGGCCCCGCCACGACCGGCGCGTGTGGCGCATGAAACCAGATGACTGCGAGGAAAGGCGTGCCTTCGTCCACGGCATTTCGGATAAACGGGATAGCACGATCCATAATGACCCGGCTGTCGTCGCCGTCAAGATTCTCAGTCATTTTTGTGCCGTCCTGTCTCCAATAGTAGGTTCCATAGGGCTCATCTGTTTCTGGTTTTTTCATGGGATTCCACGTGGGAACTTTTGCTTCTGTTGAAAAGCATACATCGAATCCATTCTCCCATGGTGGGCAGTAGTGCTTCGCGCCTCTTGGGCCGCCGCGGTTGGAATCCTTTTCTTTAGTGGTAAGTGTCCCCAGGTGCCATTTACCGAAATGGCCTGTCGTGTATCCCTGGCTCTTGAGGGCCTCAGCCAAGGTAACTTCTTCCTTGCGCATGTGTCCGGCATTTGCGAAGAAGATTCCATATCGATAGGGATGGCGACCTGTAAGACAGCTTCCGCGAGTAGGCGAGCATACCGGTGCACCGGAATAAAAACGCCTAAATCGCATTCCAGCTTTTGCCATCGCATCCAGGTTGGGAGTCTTAATGACCGAATTGCCGTTAAATCCCGGGTCGCCCCAGCCCATATCATCTGCCATACAAAGGATAATGTTCGGCTTGTCTATGCCTCTGGTTCTTGAAAACAGACGCTGGGGCAAAGCCATGGCTACAGCACCCCCCGCAACGCAGCGCAGAAAATTTCTTCTACTAACCATTTTACCTACTCTCTCAATCCGAGTGTAGTATAGCATCATCAACACTTTGAAGGCTGTACCGAAGCCAGAATCTATGGACTATAATAAAAGGTGTAAGAGCCTTTGTCCAATAAATTGATATTCTTGTTGAAACCTATACCATCTTGATATAATACTCCATAAGCGCACAAGAGCACATGGGATTGCAGATCTACGATTTGCGGTTTTCAATCGGAATTAGGCAATCGACAATAAAGAAATCTCTTATGGCTTATGCTTTATGTATGCGGAACACGAAAAATGACAAGGAGGTTTTGAGATACCTCAGCTAAAGAAACAGCTTGGTTGCCTTGATGTATTCGCAGTGGCGGCTGGTGCCATGATAAGTTCAGGCTTATTTGTTTTGCCTGCCATAGCTTTCACGAAAGCCGGACCTGCCATAATCTTATCCTATCTCTTTGCGTCGATTTTGATAATTCCAAGCGTTCTCAGCCAGGCCGAATTGGCCGCAGCAATGCCGCGGGCCGGTGGAACATATTTCTATGTCGAACGCAGTTTGGGTCCGGTTTGGGGCCTGTTCGGAGGATTGGCAAACTGGTTTTCAGTGGCACTCAAGAGCGCCTTTGCCGTTGTCGGAATGGCGATTCTCATCGAGGTTATATTGCAGATGGTTTTACCTGTCCGGCTTGAGCCATGGCACTTCAAAACGATAGCAGTCCTGTGCTGTTTGGCTTTTACTGCCCTGAACATTATAAGCGTCAAGCACACAAGTAGATTTCAGATTTTCCTTGTTGGGATGCTGCTGGTAATACTTGCACTGTTTACGTTTTTCGGATTAGGAACTATCGAAGCTGTCGGATACAAAGACTTTCTACAAAAGGGTTGGTTTGCTATATTGGCTACTTCCGGTTTGGTTTTTATAAGCTTCGGGGGTCTAACCAAGGTTGCAAGCATTGCAGAAGAGGTCAAATATCCCGGCAAAAATCTGCCGTTAGGGATGATACTGGCCTGGTTTGTTGTAACAGTGTTTTATCTTGGCGTAATCATAATTACCGTCGGTGTTGTAGATGGGCAGGAACTGGCTGCCAGTCATATGCCGATATCGCTGGCGGCGAGTAAGTTTATGGGTCCGGTGGGTTTTGCAATTCTCGGTTTGGCTGCCATAGCTGCTTTTGTAACCACGGCAAATGGCGGAATACTCGCCGCATCCCGGTACCCTATGGCTATGAGCAGAGACCAGTTACTACCGCCACTCTTAGCCCGTATTAACGAGCAATTCAAAACACCTCACATCAGCATACTATCTACAGGCATATTTATGATTGCGGCTATTGTCTTTCTTGATATTGAAGTGCTGGTCAAAACTGCATCGACCTTAATGATAATACTTTTCATTCTTGTCAACGCCAGTGTGATTATAATGCGTGAGAGTAGGATACAAAGCTACCGTCCGAAGTTCAGGTCGCCTTTGTATCCATACGTTCATATCGTTGCTATTTTTGCATACGGTGTTTTGATAATAGATATGGGGTTGATACCGTTACTGATTACTGCCAGCTTTATCGGTTTGAGCGCCGCCTGGTTCTGGCTCTATGTTTACAGGCGGGTCAGCAGGGCCTCGGCGGTCATGCACGTCGTAGAGCGCGTTACCGACAGAGAGCTTCAAACTGTTACCCTCGAAAATGAGCTTCGAGATATTTTACTCGAGCGAGACGACATAATCGAGGATAGGTTCGACCGGCTTATAAGAGACTGTGAAATCCTGGACATCCAGGGCAGCCAAAGTTTCAAAAACATCTTCCGAAAAGTCTCTACCATATTAGCTGAGAGATTGGCAACGGAGGAATACGTGCTTTTCGAGAAATTCCTCCATCGCGAAGCGGAGGGTGGCACAGTAGTTCAACCGGGCTTTGCTATACCGCACATAGTAGTCGAGGGCGAAAATAAATTCGACATCTTACTTGTCCGGGCCCGTGATGGCATCGACTTCCCGCACGCTCCGGACCCGGTCAGGATAATGTTCGTTCTCGCTGGCAGCAGAGACGAGCGTAATTATCACCTGCGAGCCTTAATGGCGATAGCCCAGATTGCTCAGGAAAAACAGTTTGAACAGCGGTGGCTCGCCGCTCGAGACACCGAGGCAATTAGGAACTTAGTCCTTCTATCCACAAGAACAAGAGATACAAAGGCCTGAGTCTTTTCCTATCGTTGTGAGCGGCTCAGCGCTGAAAATCCCCCCCGGGCGGAACGCGACACTCTCAAAATAATCAATTAAAGGGGCCTATACCGATTGATTCAGTATAGGCCCCGAACTGATGCGAATCCATCGACCTATCGTCTGCTATTACGGCTGCGGCCAGAGCTGCTCATCAGGCCAGCCGTCCGGCACGCTATTGCCGCTGATATCGAAATCCGGTTTCAGCACAGCGAACGAATTTATCTGAGCCTATCTATACAGCCGAATATCATCAAAGAACAACATACCCGAACCACTGGGCTGTTGACTGGTCTTGTTGCCCAAACCAATGGTAATTGAGCTGACATTGGTCAGGACCACACCCTGATTGCTGAAGTCCGTCAGAGGAATATTCCATTCCGTCCAGACGCCTATCAGGGCGACATCAGGATCAGCATGGGTGACTGTCGCAGTGCCGTTGAGAGTAATATACATCGGCGAAGCAGTGTTAGCCGAATCACCCCTGAACCAAACCGTTAATGTAGTAACACCTTCCTTAGTCCAATCCCGCTGTGTCAACGTCAATGTCGCCTCTGAAGTCCTTGCCGTGCCAGAGTTGTCGTAGGCGAATGGCATCGACTGCCTACCACCGTGAACGATAGACTGCTCGCAGAAAGGAGGATCCTCATAACCGACGAGAGAGCCGTTTGTCGCGATGCCGTATCCATCCAGCCACGCATTAAATATCCTGTTGCTCAGGGGGTCACTGGGGTCAAGGTCATTGTAGGACTCAATATCGTCGACAATAAGGTAGTCGGCTACCGTAAAGTTCCAGACCTTGCCTGTGGTGACCGTTGCGTCCTTATTATACTCATCGATACGCCAGTAGTAAGGTCCGGTGCCCCATTCAAGGGCTTCGGTTGGTGTATAGCTGGCAGCAGTCTGACGGCCTCGATATATGCCCGACGTATCGGATGCATCGGCACCGTCGACAGTCAGCTCGTCAGTGCCGAAGTACACATCGTGCTGAGCCGCCTGCTCACCCGCAGACCAGGTAAGGGGCAGCTTAGCTCTATCGACATCCACTGTTGAGTTATTAGCCGGGCTCGGGCTGTGGGCAAGGTCGACATCACCTTTGAAAACCGCGGCCACTTCTTCGGCCGACAACGGCCTAATCCAGAAGCGGGCGTCGTCCACTAAGCCCTGGTATTCATCGCTCGGGCTACTATCCCATTCCTGGCCTATTGACCAGAGGTCCTGCGCGGCCGGATTGCCCGAGGGTATGTCCTTACCTATCTGAACGCCATCCGCGTATATGTATGCGGTGTCCCCATCCCTGACGTACGTTATCATATGCCAACGGTTGTCGGCGACTTTAGGGGGGAACTCTACAAGGCTATCGGCTTCCACCAGCACATTGCCGTTAATAACGCCAAAAATGAAATCGTGACTGCCACCAAAGTTAGATGCAAACACGTTGCCATCATCTGTCTGCTCAGTTTTAATCCACGCACTTACCGAGAAATTGTTGCTTGTCATGTGTTCATGTACGGGGTCAATTGCGACAAAATCATCGGAGCCGTCCAATTCCAGCGCGCCGTCTATGATCCCGTTGGGTGTCCACAGCTTATTACCCTGAACTATGCCATGATGGCCAAAACCGGACGAATCATAGGCGATGTCTCCCTCGCCTTCGTCAAACTTCCACCAGCCGATAAAAGCAGGGTCGTCAAGTGTTCTGAAACTCCAGACATCGCCTGGGTGCTTGGTTGTACCATCGGCCTCGACCTCATCGACCCGCCAGAAGTAAGCGGTACCGGTCAGAAGACCTTCGGGAGCATAGGTTTCATTAACCTGGCTACCCTTGAATGTATCGCCGGTACCGGCAGCTACATCGGCTCGGCTGGTGCCGAAGTACACTTCGTGCATAACTGCAGTGGCACCAGAAACCCAGCGGAGGGGTGCATCAGGCAGCGCAGTTTTGGTACCATTAGGCGGGTCGGGGTTATAGGCGGTCACTGGCGCAGCGAGAAAGCTCCAGACATCGCCTGTGATCGTAGTGCCGTCAGCCTCGACCTCATCAATCCGCCAGTAGTAAGTGGTACCTGGAGTTAAACCAGGAATGTGCCAGTACATCGGGAAGGGCATACGCTGCATATAGTCACCAGGCCCCAACTCCGGATTGGTGCCGAAGTACACATCGTGCCAGACGGCAGTATCTCCCTTCGTCCACTGCAAAAGCGGCGCGGGCCCACCTATACCGCCATCAGCCGGGTCCGGGTCCATAGCATATGAAACCGACCATTCTATATGCAGCTTCGCCGCTTGGGTCCCTGGCCCAGCCTCGGCACATCGAAGGCCTTCGGAGGGATTAGTCGGGTCGTCGCTAATTATCAGAGCAAGGGAATTACCGCTGGCCCAACCGGGCTGGTTGATTATCTCCTCGATGATAGAGGCGATGTCCGAGGTCTGGTCTCTTTGACCTACTCCAGTCCAGTTTGCCGGAACCCACACCACCTGCGCTGTAGTTCTGGGCCTGCTGGTAACATTGTTCGTGACGTCGGCAAACGCAGCGGCATTGGGATTCAGCTCACCCTCGATGAGAAGACTAACAGCTTCTGTGCCGCCTTTTATCTCATCACACTGGAACTCAACATACGCCTTAGCAATGCTGGCACCCTGAGGAATACCGACATTCGAAAAGCGCAGACCTATAACTTGCGGAGAGCTCTTGCCTACGCCTTCATAGGGCATCTCCAGGTCACTGCTGCCCAGATACATACCGCCGTCGGGGACACCCTCTTCCGCATCGTCGCTGATTCTGTCCTCCCACACTCTGGCGGCAAAGACCACATTTGTACCGGCCAGAGCAAGTACCAAAACAAAAGAAGTTAGAACAATCAATTTCTTGCACATAATAGTCCTCCTTCAAACAAAAAGGTTAAGATAATCAGGTTTTGGCCACACACCAAACCTTAGACCTCTGGGGGTCGTTTTCAACGGCACAAACATTTTTTACTTTGAATTTTTAATTTTTATTGTGCCTGCCCAGGACAATTTTTACGACTTGATTCTACCTCCTTACCTTCGAAAAAACCCAATCCGTTCTCCGTAGTAGTCCTACTACGAAGGATGAATATTAGCTGTTAATTGAAATGTAATATATCTTCACTTTGAAGCCCTTGTACTCGTGTTACCCCCTTGCTGTCTGCGACAGCAGACAAGTGGGGGCAAGCACAAAGTCCTCACTTAAAACTCTGTACCATATCCATTGACTTTTCAGCGCGGTCACAAGTTTTGCCTGCCGAAAAGCCAACAAAACCACACATACCCGGCTATATGGGCACAAACTTCACCTACTATTTTTATACCAGATTAGCCACCTTTCCGTCAAGAAAAATCTCACTTTTAGGGGTTTTCTTGGTCTTATTATTGAAAATTATTTTACGGCCCTGGACACATTTTTTGGGCGTTTGAGAGCTGGTAAAATCAGAGCTTCCACGCTGTCGGCGACTGAAATATACCACAAATCCTCAGCCACGGGTTACAAGTTCATAGATTGAACTGCCGCGAGGTAACTATGCTTGTCAAGGCTGGAAAGAACCAAAGGCACTCGAAAGGTTGACGATAAAACTTGTCTTTTAATCCTTGCTCAAAAAGCGTGTGTTTTTGATTGAGGAGATGCCCCAGAAATTTCCCGCCCCAATTCTAATATACCGAATCCAATTTCCTATTCGCCACCGGCTGGCCGCTATAGGCCATGCTACCTCATAATCCAGCGTTTTCCTATGTAAGCTAATTCAGCATCAGATCTTAGAGACGGGTCACCTCTGAAGGCGTAACTTAATTCGAGGGTCTTTCTCAGAAAAACTCTCAGGGGCCTGCCGGTCTTATCTTTCGCTACCGGATGGTCAATGGTGGCCGTCTCATTACTCAGACCTGTTATGAATACTCTTACATTCTTGGCTTGCACGTCAAAGTCAGGCCATATTATGGCGATATCTTTGGTGTTATCTTCACCCTGAAGTAGCTTATTGTCAACCCCCTCCAGAGGTTCAAGAAATGGGTATCTGCTCTGATGACGCCTCTTTATGTACCCAAAAACCGCTGGGCTTACCCCTTTGCCTGCCGGTGTAATTCGAAAGGTGTCCGTCATCAGGTCGCACTTGGGGTAGAACTCAACATCGCGGTTTATATTATTAGTGAGCGTTATTATGGTGTACCAGAATCGCATCAGCCGGTCTGGACCGCTCGATTGCAGAACAATTTGCTGCGGATGAGTAAATACCGTATCTATTGTCCATTGACCCGGACCAGGCACGATAGCCGGCTCAGGGGCGGCCAAACACACACAGGCTATTACCACCGCCAGGGCTGACATTCCGTAAACGAGACTTCTCATCGTATAACCCTCATCAGAAAATAATATGCGTTGCTCTTTCCGAAGCCTAAGCAACCATTCCAGCTACTATTTTACACTAAAATCACCCAAAAGCCAAGAATATTTTGCCTTTATTATTGTTCTAACGGCCGTGGTCTGGCTCAGCCGGGGCCGCAAAACCGGACTTATTGGATTTCTTAGCCACTTTTGCCCATATGGACGGTCTCCAGCCGGTTTTTGTTTCAGACCAGTTTTGTTATGCCGGGGATTGCGACTGGGCGAACCGGCAAATCGCCGAGTTCATATTTCGGCGGTGTCAGGTCCAGTTTGGATGCCTTCATGGCCCAATCCCAGCTCAGGGCCCGGCCGGTATAGGCGCTCATACGGCCCATTATCACGGTCATGGTGCTTTCTGCAACTTGTTTGCCTTCGTTTATCGGCCTTCGTTCACGAATACTCCTGATAAGCTCGCTGTGTTCCTTGACGAAGCCGCTAATGGTTTGGCCTTTGTATCTGAACGGATTCTGCCCCTCGATATATCCGTAGGCTCTGGTTGTATATGTCGAGCCTTTTGTACCAACTACTCTCTCTCCTACCCGGCTGGTCGAGCCTTCAATCTGACTGCACATACTCATTACCCGCACGCCGCCCGGATACTCGAATTCTACAGTGAAATGGTCGTAAATATTGCCGAACTCCGGGCCCGTTCTGGTCTGTCTGCCGCCCATGCCGATGCACTGAACCGGATGAGAGCCGATCGCCCAGTTGATAATATCGATGTTATGAAGGTGCTGTTCGACGATATGGTCGCCGGAAAGCCAGGTGAAGTAAGGCCAACAGCGGACCTGCCATTCCATGTCGGACCATTCGGGTTTTCTATGCTCGAAGTGCCATTTCGCCGAGCCCCAGTTCCAATAGCATTGTGCCGCTACGATATCACCGATTTTGCCGTTGTGGACACGTTTCATAACCTCACGATATTGATGCTGATAACGCTGTTGCGTGCCGACTACAACCGACAGTCCTTTCCTTTCTGCCAGTTTGGCCGTTGCGATTACCGAACGTACACCGACGGGATCTACCGCTGCCGGCTTTTCCATGAATACGTTTCTACCGCCTTCAACGGCTGCTTTGAAGTGGGCAGGCCGAAAACCGGGCGGCGTCGTCAAAAGGACAATGTCCAGCTCTTGGGCGATTACTTTCTTATACGCGTCAAAACCCAGGAAGGCCGTTCCCGGCCTAACCTTTACCTTCTCAGGGAACTTTTCCTTGATTTTAGCCAGCGAATCGTCCAGTTTGTCTTGAAAAAGGTCGCCCATAGCTACAAGCTCAACACCGTTCGCTGATTCGAGGCAGTTTATCGCCGCGTCCGTCCCGCGCGAGCCGCAACCAATTAGGCCGATGCGTATCTTCCCGGAGCCCGCGGCAAAGATGCGGTTTGTCCCCACACCGACAGCAGCCAGCGACACCGCCGCCGATGTCTTGATGAAATCTCTCCGTGAGACTTCGGTTGTTTGTTTTCTTTCTTGCTTTTTCATAGACAACTCCTTCAGTAAAAATATTCTGATATACCTATTGTACTAATACAGGACCACCTTCACGAACGGCATAGCCGTCTGTTTTATTATAAAGGAAAATAAGGCTGCCGGCATCCGGTACGAGGCGAGTTCTCGTACAAAAGATGAACCAGCGTCCCCATGAATTGTCACCATAGGATGCCGGCCCTTTGGCGCTAAGGATAGTCTTAATATCACCGGGCCAGTTTAATGGAACTTCATCAGTTACTTTCCACTTGCTCGAATCATAATCATAATGAGCAAACTTGTATCGCCAGGGTATGATAATTGTATCGCTCTTCGTCCAATCTCCGACGCCGTAACGGAAACGCACATAAGGACGGTTGTTACTGTCGACCGCGGGAAATCCTATGTTGGTAAATTCATCACCGGAATCGAATACAAGACACTTCTTATCCGCGAATGCTTTGCTGACGGGCAATTTCGCTTTATCACGGACAATATTCCGCCAAATACCTTCTGCATCGCGATAAATATAATACATATTGTATCGATAGACTGCCTCGTGCAGCCCCGGGTATTTCAGAGGCCGCCAGGGATGCTTTCTATTGCCTTTCACTCGCGCGGCATTATCGTCCTTATGTACCCAAAAGCAATGGACCGTATTGCCGTCGCTGCCGGGATGAAAACTGCAATACGCGGCGGCCTGCGGATCAGGAGGTTCAAGACGCATTTCAATAATTTTTTCCGGTTCAGACCAGCTCCGCCCATCATCCTTACTGATTCGTAAAGACCAGGGCTCCTTATGCCCGCCGGCGCGGTAGAAAAGATAGATGTCATTATTTGCCATAAGCATAGATTGCGGATAGGTGGCCCTGGAAGTAGGAGCAGGCTGCTCCTGCCAGGAGGTAATATTGTAAGGCTCGATACTACGTGTATGCCGCATCGGGCCGCCGTGACAGCCATAAAAAATATGTATATACCCCCGGCTATCGATGCAGATAGACGGATTGCCGTGTGCATCACGGCCCAGGCCGAATTCCGAAGCCCGTACCGGCTCAGACCATCTCTTTTTGCTGATGTCGTAGGCTGTCACGATGGGCTGACCATTAGTATTTTGGAAGGCACAATACACCATGCCATGAGCAATCACAGCGTGGGGCGCGATTACATTGTCGTAAAAGGGCGGGTATTGACGATACCTGTCTTTAAGGGTTTCGGCAGCAATGGCGGCAAAGGCATCATCCGGCCTGGCAGGGCTGTCCCATCCGATTGCCCAGATGTCACCTGAGGCTAACATAATTGAGATGATGAAAGCTGCTGCTGTAAGGATTACTCTTGTCATGCTTGTCACCAGCTTTTGTACTGCTGGCTCTTTACCTAATATCATATTATGTTCGTCTGAAATTTCACTTTTTGAATGCCTCGCTGCACCGCAAGGCCGCTTTATTTACTGCTGTCATTGCTAATTAGCGTGGCCAGGCTAACGGGAACGTTTCCGCACGTGTATGGGCGTCCACATGCCCATCCAGGAAAGCGCAATTTCCCTTTCCCCCCATCGGATCGCCGGACGGAGCATAATGAAATCCCGCGATGACATCCCAAAACGGGCCCACGCCTTCTGGGCCGGGTTTAATGAGTCGGTAGCTACTAGCTTGTTGGAGCCAACCTTCGATCATGGAATCCGAGCCGGGAATCATATACGTATCGTTAAGCCCGGAGACGTTATATCGAGTATCAACTAAGGCACTTTCCTCGGTGAAGGAGAACGTTTCTGCAGGATGCTTGACTTCGGATAGTTTTTCTACCCTCGATTTTTTGACACTTGAGTTCGGGCTGCCCAGATATCCGTTCATAGTGTAATTGTACCAGGGCTTATAGTTTTTGATGTTGCCAGCATCAGCTTGATAAAAGTGGTCCTGGGAGGCCCTATGGGCTATACGGGCAAAAGTCGGACAGATGGAGGCCTTTACATCTTTCAAGTAATGGTAAAATGAACTCGCATATTCCGGATGGTTTTTGAGATACAAGTCACCATTGCACCAGCGAAGGTGGATCGGACTGCTGATTCCCGACTCTACAGGATAAGGTTGTGTCTGCGTGAAATAACAACTGCGTGGGTCGCAAAATCTGTCGTCATTATCTCCAGTGTACATAAATGTCGCGAGTGTATAATTCTTCAGATTCGATTTACATACCGCGCGTTGTCCCTGTTCTCTGGCTTTATTTAGAGCCGGCATGAGAATTGCCATCAGCACCGCAATAATAGCAATTACAACCAACAGCTCTATCAGCGTGAAGGCCTCTTCTTTTCGCATAATAATAACTCTTCACTAATTCACAAAGTCTGTGATGTTATTTTAGCCCCCTGGCCCTGTTTCTGCAAGCAATAAGAGGATTATTTATGACATAGTGCTCTTGAAATTCGATGTTAACGGCAAAGAGACTATAGTTCTCTGGCACTTGTATTATAAACTAAAATAGCTCTTGACATCTTCTCTGCTCAATATAAGATTCGGAAAAAATTTTAGGAGAAAAACGATGACAGACAAAAAAGCAGACCTTGCTGGGCCCGGCATCGGCGACTATGACGAGCTGGAGAAAATTTTGCCGCAGGATTATAGCTCTCAGCTGACCCCGAGGGAAACGCAGATTGCCACCTACGCTGTGAAAGACTATATCGAGGAAAATCTGTGCAAGCAGCTCAATTTGATTCGCGTTACGGTTCCTCTAATAGTAGACGTCCAGAGCGGCGTCAACGACTACCTTGACCGTGACGGCTCACGGACCCCAGTCGGGTTCCACATTTCAAATGACCGCGACAAGAACCCTATCGATGCCGAGGTTGTGCAGGCTGCAACCAAGTGGAAGCGCATGGCCCTCAAACAGTTCGGCATGGGCGTCGGAGAGGGCCTGCTCACCGATATGCGCGCCGTACGCAAGGATTACTTCCTCGACCACGACCACAGCGCTTACGTCGACCAGTGGGACTGGGAGCTGGTGATAACAGCCGAGCAGCGCAACCTGCAGTTCCTCAGGCAAGTGGTAGAGAAGCTATGGAACGTCCTCAAAGGTGCCGAGGACCATGTCCAGCAGCTATTTCCCCAGCTCAAGACGGATAAATACCCCAACCTGCCTGAGAAGCTCACATTCATCCACGCTGAGGATATACTTGACAAATTCCCCGGCCTGCCCCGCATGCAGCGCGAGACAGAGATTCTGAAGGAATACCCCGCCATTTTCATCTACGGGATCGGCTGGGTGCTGAAGGACGGCTACCCGCACGAAATGAGGGCCGCTGACTATGATGACTGGGTCACGGAGACAACCTCCGAAGATGGTAGACCAATGCATGGTCTTAACGGTGATATACTTGTCTGGAACCCGGTCACAAAGCGCCGCCACGAACTGACATCTATGGGCATTCGCATTAACGCTGAGACGCTCAAAAAGCAATTGGAGATTAGCGGCCAGCTTGATTTCCTAAAGCTGCCATACCATCAGGCAATCTTGAACGATGAGATTCCGCTCAGTATCGGCGGAGGCATCGGCCAGTCCCGCACCTTCATGATTATCTTGAAAAAGGCTCACATCGGCGAGGTCAGCGCTACCGTCTGGCCGAAGATACTAAAGGATATGTGCAAAAAGAAAAACATCCACGTCATAGAATAACATTTGCAGCCTGTAGATTCGTTCGGTAGGTATGGTTTTAGAAAGAAGCCGATTATGCAAAACGAGACTATTACTGATAAGGACCGCGAAAGAGCCAAGCAGTGTCTTGAATGTGCCATCTGTAAACGCGCACGGGAAAAGCAAAAAGGCTTTGCTTTCTGGTTCGTGAAAAAAGTCGAATCGGGCATTTGCCCAGCGTGTAAAGCCTATGAAAAGGTCTACCACCGAAAGGCCCATGAACCTCTACCGGTCACCGACAAAACGGACTCTCACGAATAAAAATAATTACCCATCTCAAAAATATTCAGCTCCTCGTTCGCCGGGGGGCTTTTCTTTTGCAGTTTATTTATCCTAAGCTCCGACAGAATTTGTATAGAAAAAGCTGGAAGAACTTAACTTTTATGTTACTATCATTATTATTAAAGGCACAACCAGCGAGAGACTTCGACTTCGAACGGATAAATGGGCTAAATTGGTTTGAAATGGTGGAAGCAGACACGGCAGTATTCGCATCGCATGAATGGGAGAAATGAAATATGAGCGATTATGAAGGGATGGGGAAAATTCCAAGTTTTAAAAACATGAAGACTGGACTTGTTGTATTTGGAATCCTTCAGATTATTCTCGGAGGAGTCTGTGCGCTAATAGTGCCTTTTGTGATAATGGGTATGATTGCATCAGCCGTCCTTGAGAATAGTGCTGCTCCACCCATGAATACCAGTATGATGATTCCTGGTGTTTTGTTGTATGCTTTAGCGGCAGTTTGGTTCATCTCTATGGGTATTGGTTCGATTAAAGCTCGGCGGTGGGCAAGAGCACTTGTATTGGTTTCTTCATGGCTCTGGCTTATCGGTGGGATATGTGGACTTGTTTTTGTGCTTCTGCTTATGCCTAACATGTACAACCGCATAGGCCAAAGCGGGCGGATACCGCGGGAGGCGGTCACCATCATGAAGTGCGTGATGATCGGGTTTATGACATTCTTTTACGTGATTGTACCGGGCGTGCTTGTTCTCTTCTACGGAAGTAGGAATGTAAAGGCGACATGTGAATTCAGAGATTCCAAGACTCGTTGGACCGACAAATGCCCTTTGCCTGTTCTGGCTGTCAGCCTTATATTTGGGTCATGGGTGGTTTCGATGTTATTTATCGGTTTTCACGGATGGACGATTCCGTTCTTTGGGTTTGTCCTCAGCGGAATGCCCGGCGCAGGGGTAGCCTTAGCCGTCATGCTATTGTCTGGTTATTTAGCCTGGGGCTTATATAAATTGAATATCAAGGCGTGGTGGTGCGCAGTTTTACTAACTATCCTTTGGGCTTTATCAGCGGCAATCACTTTCTCGCGTATGAGCATGCTGGATTTCTATGAAAAGGCGAATTTCCCCGAAAGCCAGCTTGAGATTATACGGCAGTATAGTATGCAGGAATCTTCTACTATGGCATTGTTCCTTTGGCTCCCGGTTGCTGGATTTCTGATATATTTACTGTATATAAAGAAATATTTTACACCCACTTCTGCGAAGGAAAGTGCTTCGCGGGAGCGGGACCTAAACATCTAACAAAAGGCTGAATTTCAGCGTTAAAAGCCGGCAAGGACCTCTGCGCCTTTTCCCTGCTGGACGAGGGGAACATAGGTTTCCAGAGCTTGCAACACGGCCGAATCCGTCAGGTCTATTACCTTCTTCTGTTCATGGGCCATGTATCCAGCCATAACGAGCATCGTGATTAGCCGGCCGTATTCGAAATCGAGCAAAGCGTTTTTGCCCTTTTCGAAGGCTGGGATTGCATCATGCCACTCAGCTATATATCCATACAGGTCGGGCTCATTGTGCTGAAGAACCAAGGCCCCCCGGGTCGCCTGTGCTTTCTCAAGAGCAAGTTCGCTATCTGCAACAGCAGCGGCGGCTGCATCGCTGATAAACAAGCCCGCAGGCGACTCAAGGGAGTTGACGGTATACGAATAACCAGGGCCGAAGGCTTCCATAAGAAGCCGCAGGCCGGGTGCGTCGTACATCCAGGAATTTGTAGCTTGAGCTACACTGCGAATCCCAGTCTCGGGGTCCTTGAACTCTATGGTGACGTTTGAGTAGTCCTCAGCAGGCGTAGCCGCATAATCCACACCTCTTTTCTTGAGCTGGCTGATCCACGGCTTTTTGCACCATTTGAGCAGCGCCATAGTGGCGGTAACCGAAACGGGTGTGAGGTGGTCTGGTGGCTTGCCACTGGGTGTCAGCATATACATTCCGACAGCTATGCTGTGGCAGCCCATATCGCAGCAAACGCCGCCTCCCTGCTTTGTCGGGTCCCAGAACCATGGCTCGTGTGGTCCGCCGTGCTCCTCTGCACTGCGGGCCAGATGCACAGAACCCATACTCTGTTCCACCGCTGAAAGCTGACGCCGGGCCTCGACTACGGGAGGCATATGAAGCTGGTTTTCGAAGTAAGCAGTGGGTACACCGAGCGCTTTGGCCATTCGTGCCATTATGTCAGCTTCCTGGAGATTGCGGGCGAGGGGTTTCTCGCAAATGATTCCCTTGATTTTAGTCCCACCTTCGACGATCTTGGCTATGTCGCGCATAATCTCGAGGCGGGCGTAGTTAGGGGCAAAGATACAAACGACGTCGACAGCGGCACAAAGAGCTGCAGTGTTCTTGAAAACCCGGGTATTTCCCAGGCCATTTTCGCGTGCACGCTCGGCAAGGGCCTCTGCGCCCTCGGGTGCACAAACCCCGGCTAACTCAGCGCCGCGGACCGAGCGTAAAGCCCTTTCGTGGAATCCGGCCACGAAACCAGCTCCAATCATTCCTATCTTTAGCATTGTCTAATCCCTTTCATATCAAAATGTTACAGACTATTCTTACATCGTTGCTGATGCTGTTACGGCAGCTTGCCGAGAATCTAATACATTTTTCTCTTTCTGCTGCCATTTCTTCGTTAAGTTCCCACTGTTGTTAGACTTCCATTGTGCCTTTCAATGGATACTTAAATGCGATAAAGGACGTTTGGAAAAATACCACTTCTACCCTACTTTTGGTTAAAGTACAACTTAAAACTTGCCGCGAGGAGCAGAAAATTGGCAATAAGTCGTTTGGTAGATTTAGCTTCGGACTCGGGGTTGGTAGGGACCAATTTTTTGGGACGATACCGGGGATAAGACAGCATCGCTGTTCTAATCCGGTGCTGCCGGGCCGAAAAAACGTCGGGAATCGAACGACACGATTTGAAGCCAATATACAAGTTGGCTGAAAATGGAGGGTTAAAATGGGTAAAAATTGACAAAAATCAGTAAGAATTCAAAGAAATTTGCAGAAATTCACAAAAAATCGTGCTTTTTGAGCATTTTTTTTTGGGGTACCTGTGTAAATAATCGAAAATATATTAACAGTGTATTTTTTAGACTGTGGGTAAGTCAACATAGTGGGCCAGCGGTACGACAAAGATTTGGTAGAGATCTTAACTGTTGTTCAGCGATAATTACAGCGGGTGACAGACCCGCCTGAGAAAACTAAAAAGGAGATAAGGAATGCCAGCAACAAAAGTTGCGAAGAAGCGTGCCACAGAGAAACGTATGGGTATGCCCGAAATAAGAATAAAGGCTAAAGGGCTCGGGATAAACCCCGGAAAAATGAAAAAAACGGAACTTGTCCATGCTATTCAAGTGGCAGAGGGTTGCACACCCTGTTTTGGAAGGGCAAACGGCCAATGCCCGTACACCGACTGCTGTTTTATGGAGAGTTGCTTTAAAATCAGGCTGTAGATTCTGTTCGTTTGGCCCTTAGCACTCAGTAGCATTCTTTTGGGAAGGGACAGTGACAACACGCACTGTCTTACACACCGCTATGCAAAGGGTTTAAGGCAAAAAATTTGAGTTGTAAGTTTTTCAAATTATTTTGTTGACAACCGGTGAGTGCTTTGGTACTGTTCGTTGTGGTTTTGTTAAGGAGTATTCTTACTGTCCCTCGGAGGGTACCCCTGATCAAAGACGAGGGAATTTGTATTGCAGGCTTAAAAAAAGCCTAAGGAGAACATTGTGGATAAAGGTAAGGTAAAATGGTTCAATGAGAGGAAGGGTTTCGGTTTTATCATTCCCGATGATGGCGGTGAGGATTTGTTTGTCCATCACTCGAACATCGCTGCAGAGGGGTTCCGGTCTCTATATGACGGCCAGGCGGTGGAGTATGAGGTTGGACAGGGTAAGAAAGGCCCCGAAGCGACCAACGTGCGCCCCTGCTGATCTAATGCCGGCATACCCCTGATCGTGGAAACCACGGGCCCCACTGAATGGTGGGGCTTTTTTGTTGGGGGGAAAATCGTATCTCGTTTGTTGCATTTCGTATATCGTTAATTGTAGAATATAACTCTTAACTCTGGTGCCGTGCCGCGAATAAAATGTGAGCTGCGAGCAGCAAATCACCAACTGCGAATTTGATTTGACCGGAACTGCAATTTTGCGTATTGTATAGTTTAAAAATTGCATGCTTTATCGCACATTTGCTCTGAAGAACAAAAAGATGCGGACTTTGAGATTATTAATTTTAGCTCTGGCGGCTGGATTGCTCGTTTGCGGCTGCAAAAAAGAAGAGGTAGAAAAACCCGAGACGGAAAGGGCAAAAACAAAAAGGGCTGAAGAAGAGCAAGCTGGAAAGGAGACTGCTATGGGTATGATGTTACAGTGGCTGGGCCATGCGAGTTTCAAGATTTGTCACGAAGATACTGTCATATACATCGACCCGTGGAAATTGAAGGAATCACCGCACGATGCGACGCTGGTGCTTGTGTCCCATAGTCACCATGACCATTACTCGCCGCAGGACGTTGTCAAGGTTAGTGGGCCGGATACGAAACTTATCGCTTCGGCTGATGTCATTGCAAAGGAAAAAGCAGGAGAGGCAATTACGCCCGGCCTGACAATTGAATTGGATGATGTTCGAGTGCTCGGTGTGGCTGCGTATAATCCCAATAAGCAGTTCCATCCAAAGGAAAGGAACTGGGCCGGATTTATAGTCGAGATTGGTTCGAAGCGGATTTATTACGCCGGCGATACCGACCTGACGGAGGAGATGAAGGTTCTTAGGGATATTGACGTGGCCTTATTGCCTGTTGGCGGTAATTACACGATGAACGGGATCGAAGCAGCCGAGGCGACCAGGCATATAAAACCCAAACTTGCTATACCGTATCATTGGGGTGACATTGTCGGCAGTCAAAGCGACGCAGAGCAGTTTGCTAACCTGGTGGAATGTAATGTGCAGATTTTGACGGCCGGGGAGACAATGAACCTTGAATAGCGGCCGTAACTTGAGGCGTACCTCGTGAAGCGCCAAGCGTATCTCTTAATAGGAATGCAAAATTCCTGTTCTGCAAGAAGTGGAAAGGAAGTGTTCCGATGAATCAGGACGAACAATACTTAAAACTGCTTTCTGTCTTTCATTATGTGGTTGGTGGACTCGCGGCTTTTTTCGCTTGTATTCCATTCATTCATTTAGGTCTTGGCATAGCGATGCTTGTTGGAGCTTTTCAAGATGGTCCGCCGCGTTTTATCGGCTTGTTTTTTGTGCTAATGGCTATGCTTTTTATTACTGCAGGCTGGACACTTGCGATTTGTATAGTCATTGCAGGCCGGTGCCTTGCAAAGAGAAAGCACTACATGTTCTGTTTGGTCATAGCCGCGATAAGTTGCATATTCATGCCTTTTGGAACAGTCTTAGGTGTCTTTACAATCATTGTTCTGATGCGACCATCGGTCAAAGAGCTATTCGCAGCCGGCGAGAGTGTCTGACAGGCCGACTCCACTAAGCTATCGATGAGGAAGAAGACTATCTGCTGTTTTTTGTTCCCTTTCGTCGCGTTATAAAAGCTGCTGTTGCTGGCACTAATTATTAGGGACAGGGTGCTGGACATAATATTGTCGGTGCGGTTGACGATTATTGAAGTAAGAACAGAGGCCTTGTTCGATACGTAGATAATATAGATAGCGTCGAGTTTTAACTGAAAGTAGGGCGTTAAATTTATGAAGTTAACCAGCGAAAGTGGAAAGTAAGATGGGTAAGATGAGACTTACATTAGAACAACGCCTTGAGGCATTAGAGCGCGATAACGTGGTGCTCCACGATACTATAAAGTTGCTGCATAGGCTGCTAAAGGAACAACGAGAGTTGATAAGCGACTATATTACACTAAAGGTGACTTGTGCGGCCACAGGTGATGAACAAAAGCGAGCAAACACACGGCCCGAGGATGCTTTATATACTTTTATTTGCAAACAGAGATTCGACAGAATCGAAAAGGATATGGAAAACCTCCGCAAGTTGATGGAAAGCTCCAAGTTCGGCCTAAAGGTTGGTTGAAGGCAACGTAGGTGACGTATGGCTTTGCCTGACTCGTATTGAGTTTTTGGCTTAAGACCAGGGCAAATCAAGAATCTTTTGCAACATGGATGTTTGACTTTGTTGCATTTGAAATGTGGAGGGACTTCTCAACTGATTATTGATAGTCGATTATTTTTTAGGCATGTTTAGCACGTTATTGCATTTGGGGCATTTGACCTTATTAGGTTTATAGTTTGGTGGGATTTTCAGTTTCAGGCCGCAGACACAGGTTAGAAATACGAAATTGTTGACCCTTCGCATAATGTCGCCGACCTGGCGCATTTGTTTTTCCAGGCGCTGTTCTTTTTCGGCTTTGGCTTCTGCCTCTCGCAATGCGATGTCCTCCTTAGTCAAAGCTGCACGGGGGATGACTGTTGGGGTCTTTGTTACAGCGCTGTAAGAATCCGAGTAGTGTTTGAAGGATGCGCCGCCGGTCATATTACGCAGAATCTTTATCCTTTCGGAAATGGGCGGATGCGTGCTGGTCAGGTCGGATAACTTCATCTGCTTCTTTTTCTTGAAGGGATTGACAATGTACATCGGGGCCGTCACCTTGTTGACGGTAGCTAATTGCGGCGAACGGTCATTAGCAATTTTTTCCAGGGCACCGGCCAGGCCTTCCGGGTAACGGGTCAACCTGGCGGCGCCGGCGTCGGCGAGGTATTCACGCCTTCTTGATAGTGCGAAGTATAACAAGTATGCCATTATGGGCGCGATAATCGCAGCAACTATTGCTATTAACAGCATAACAAGCTGTGCCTGGCCGCCGCCTCCGCCGCCGGATGAATACCTTCGCCGAGAACCGGTCATTGAACTATAGAACATGCCCCGCAGGAAGACCTGCGAGAGCAAAACGATTGAGCCGAGCATTATGCCGGCGAGCGTAACGAAGAGAATGTCACGGTGCAGGATGTGACTTATTTCGTGGGCAATGACACCCTGGAGCTCATCGCGGTTCAGGCGACCTAAAAGACCTGCGGTTACGGCAACAGAGGCAGTTTCCGGTTTTCGGCCGGTGGCAAAGGCGTTGGGGGCGGGGTCGTTGATGATATAGACTTTCGGCATTGCGGGCAGGCCCGCAGCTATTTTCATTTCTTCGACTACATTGAATAACTGAGGATGCACGTCATGAGTAATCGGTTTGGCTTTGCTTGCGGCGAGGAAGATTTGGTCGCCGCTTGAGAAGCTTACCAGGGTTAGAATTAGCCAGATTGCCGTTGCGATTATCAGGCCGAACAGGCCACCCTCAGGACCAAAGAAGGCCAAGCCAATGATAAAGCCCAAGAGCAGCAACACTACTGCCATTATCACCATCAGGATGATGGAGTTTCTCTTGTTGGCTCGTATCAGTTCCCACATAGTTCGTGGCTCGTGGCTCGTGACTCGTGGTTCTTGTTTTAACAACCAACTAATAACTACCAGCTAATTATTAAAAGCTTACCTTCGGGACTTCGCGCTCGGCGGCGATTTCAATCTCGAAGAAATCACGTTTACCAAAGCTGAACATACCGGCAATGATGTTCGAAGGGAACATCTGAATCTTGTTGTTGAAGAACAGGACCTGGTCATTGTAGCTCTGCCTGGAAAAAGCGATTCTGTTCTCGGTGCCGGTCAGCTCTTCCTGAACCGAGAGGAAGTTCTGGTTTGCCTTTAAGTCGGGATAATTTTCAACAACGAGCATAAATTTGCTGAGCGCTTCGCCGAGAGCACCTTCAGCTTTTGAGGCTTCGGCGACGGTTTTGGCTCCCATAGCCTGGCTTCGGGCGTTTGTTATGGCCTCGAAAGTCTCACGCTCGTGCTTCATATAACCCTTGGCGGTTTCGACGAGATTGGGAATCAAATCGTGCCGGCGCTTTAGCTGGACATCAATCTGCGACCAGGCATTATCGACCTGGTTGCGAAGCCGAATTAAGGCATTGTAGATGCCAATCGCAAAAACAATAAGCAAAGCAAGAGCAACAGCAATGATAATCAGTGCTGTGATCATAGCTTTTCTCCTATTACGAATGTGTTTTGCTGCTTTTGTTCTATGACCGCATCTTCTTGATAATCAGTGCCACGGCAATAAGAACAACGGCGATGACGATTAATAGTATGCTCCATGTACTCATAATTTTCTCCTTTCGTTAAATGTGTTTTTTTGCATTATACTCATTTTTTCTTTTTAATCACCTTCTTTTATTAGCTATCAAACTTTTCTTTTTCACCGGTTAACCAGCCGAGGCTGAACCGGGCGAAGACGATTTTTTCGTAGGGATGCTTTTGGCCGGCCTCGTATAAGCAGGCGATATCGCCATCGGGCAGTACCGTCAGGCAGGAATACGCCGATGGGCCGGCGTAAAGCAGTCTCGAGACCGGCCAAGTTTTGCCCTCGTCGTAGCTGACGCGGACGGTCATATCCCGTCTGTCACCCCTTTTGGCGTGGGCAGGATTGGAAAACAGCAGAAGATTTCTGTCGTTTTCCGAACCGAGGGTGTAGCGCAGAAAACTCGCCTGGCAGATGGGCTCGACCAGAGCGGCATCGTGTGTGACTTTCGACCAGTTCATTCCGCCGTCGGTGCTGGTTGCAACCGCTCGTGTGGTTCTCGAGCGGTCGTAGTTTCGCATGTTAATCATGAGTGTGCCGTTAGCTAATTCAACTACCTGGCATTCGTTGACCTGTGGCCGGATGATGCCGCCGATTCTCCAGGTTTTGCCGTGGTCGTCACTGATAATCACATGTGAATTGTAACCGCTTGGATTGCCGGCAGAGGGGGCGATGCTGTGGTCACAGGGGATGACCAGGCGACCCTTGTATGGGCCTTTTTGCAGCTGGATGCCGACACCGGGGCCGGTGGCGTACCAGCGCCATTCAGGTCGCTTGGTGGCAGTGGTTATCTGGACAGGCTTCGACCATGTGAGGCCATCGTTGTTACTTTGACTAATCCAGACGCGGCGGGTGTCCTTACTCGTGTTTTTCATGATTGCCGCCTCACGGTCGTCGCCCCGGTTCCAGGTCATCAACAGCCAGATAGTTCCGGTTTCCTGGTCCACGACGGGGCAGGGATTGCCGCAGGTATTTGCCTTGTCGTCCCAGACGAGCTGTTGTCTGCTCCAGGTCCTGCCACCGTCCCCGGAGCGCTTGAGTAACAGGTCGATATCTCCACTGTCGCTCCTGCTCTTCCTGCGTCCCTCGCAGAACGCCAGCAGGGTTCCTTTCTTTGTTACCAGAAGGGCGGGGATACGATAGGTGTGGTAACCGCCAGTGCCACTGACGAATACCGCAGTGCGCTGGGGTTGCTGAGATAGTGCTGCCCCCTCAACGGTTGCCGGAGATTCCGGTAAGAGCGGGACAAAGAACAACATGCAAACCAACTGTGGAGCGAGTTCTTTCACAGTGCACTCCCTAATTATGCTTTTCTTGATCGTGGCCGAACATATCGGCTAATAATTTTTGGATTTTATTGTCTCTGTCCAGCCGGGCTCTATCGAAGATGTCCTGTAGTTCTCCTTTGTCGAACCAAAGGCCGTCGCCCCGGCGGCATTTGTCTATGAGCAAGGCCGGTTTGGATTCGCCGACGATAATTTTTCGCATTTTCTTGTCGCATATGGGGCATTTTCTTATTCTTTCAGCGGACTTGGAGTCGATTTTGAAGGAATCGAGCAGTTGTTTGGCCTTTTCGGGTTGTCCGAGAAGAAGTTCGAGTTCGCCGGCATCGAGCCAGATACCCCCGCAATCCGTGCAATAATCGATTTCAACGTCAGCCAGTTCAAGGGTAATCATCGCATTTTTGC
>CAYGBH010000013.1:0-24955 GCA_964348055.1 uncultured Pirellulales bacterium | reverse complement strand
GCGACACTCAGAGATTGTGAATTTGCGTAGGGCACCGATTTCGGCAGTATTTCGCCAAAAAGCACCAGCGCGGCAAACGTTACAAAGGCGGTAATCGCTGCGGCAGTTAAGCCGCTTTGCTCCTTGACCCGGATTGCAAAGACACTGGCAACGGCATAAAACAAGACGTTAACCGTCATATTGCCGAACAAAAAGCAGTTGAGCAATTGCCCCGGTCTGTTCACGAGCCTTGCAGCCAGGTTTTGCAGTCTGTGTTTGGATTCTTGCAGTAGCTTTATTTGTCTGCGTGATAAATTAAAGAAGGCGGTTTCGGCCCCTGAAAAAAAGGCCGAACCGGCAAGCAGCGCCAACATTAAAACTGGTTCCCAAACACGATAGAATGCGTTTGGGGTCACGGTCCCGATAATTTGATGAACCTCAACAGCCATCAGCTATTACCTGACTGTGGTTTGGGCAGGGTTATTTTAAATTTGCTTCCCTGGCTCACTTTGGATTCGACCGAGATTAAGCCGTCGTGTTCATCTATTATCTTTTTGCAAAAGGCCAGACCGAGCCCAGACCCAGAATACTCAGACGGCGAGTTCTTACCCGCTTTTGTCGTGAAAAACGAGCCGAAAATATTTTTCAAATCGGCTGGTTCGATTCCGTCGCCGGTGTCGCTAACTTCTATCTCGACTGCATCAGTCCTCTCCGTGGCTTTAACGGTCAAAATACCACCGCGCTGCAGCATCGCATCGCGGGCGTTAAGAATCAAATTCATTAGAACCTGTTGAATTTGAACAGGTACCGCCCAGACCGTCAAGTCTTCCACAATGCAGGTCTCCACCGTTATCCCATCCTTCGTAAAATCCCGGCAAAGACAGGTAAAAATCTCTTCAACCAAAGTGATTAATCGAGCTTCTTTCTTTTCTTGCGTTTGGCCATTTGCTATGGCGAGCATACTCTCCACAATTTGCGAGGCACGCTCACAATTTCGGACTACTCTTTGTAGCGCCTTCTCAGCCAATGCATTATCGTCAGGGTTTTTCAGAGCAAGAATCGCATAGTTTCTCAAAGGTGTGAGCAGATTGTTGATTTCGTGGCCTATCATATAGCTGGCGGTGCCCATGTTAGCAAGGTGCTGGAGCTGGGCAAGCTGGGATTTTAGGGCATCATTTTGTTGTTGCTCATTTTCCAAATGTCTGTGTAAAGAAAGGCGTTTTCCCGTAATACTTGCCAATTGTCTGCTCCTGCTATAAAATCCGGTATTTAGAGAGCTTTGCGTCAATAATAAAATTCGGGGCAACACCCTCTCACGCTCCGCAGAGTATTACAAACTTGTTTGGGGGGTGCCCTTGGCCACCGGTTATTATATACCGGAAACTCTTGATTTACGACTATCTATATCGACTCTTGATGCGTTTTTTCTTGAGCGATGATATACGCAAAATGATATACTTGCAATGAACGAACAAAGGATTTTAGAAGAGCTTCTGGCGCTGTTGGAAGCGAACGGCGTTGCAATCCGCAATGAGCCACTTGGCGGAAGCGGTGGGGGGCTTTGCACTATAAAGGGCCGGCAGACATTCTTTGTCGATACGCAAGCCCCATCAGCCGTGGCTGCGGCGGCTTGTGCTGAGGCTGTGCCGAAAGTGACCGATATTGAGAAGCTCTACATCAGGCCGGAAGTCCGGCAATTTATCGAAAATCACGGCAATAAAATCACCTGAAAGGCGGTATAATGATGAAAAACAAACCGATGGCAATACTTGTAATCTGTTTGACGATGGGATTGAGCTGCTTTAACGCCGTACCAGAGTCACCTTATGCGCGAACGCCTGATTCCTTCGTTAATTCCATTGGTATGAAGCTTGTTCGCATTGAGCCGGGCTCCTTTCTGATGGGACAAAAACAAGGCGGCGATTGGGACGAGCGGCCCGTGCACAAGGTGAACATCACCAGGCCTTTTCACATGGCTGTAACTGAGGTCACCAACGCCCAGTACGAGCAGTTCGACCCGAAGCACCACAAGCTTCGCGGAAAGCTCGGTTTCTCCAAGCAGGACGACGAGGCGGTCGTTTTTGTGAACTGGCACGCCGCGACTAGATTCTGCGAATGGCTCTCGAAAAAGGAAGGCAAACCTTACCGCCTGCCAACCGAGGCCGAGTGGGAATACGCCTGTAGAGCTGGCATTACTACTATATATAATACAGGCGATGACCTGCCTCACATTTACTGCAAGAACCAAACAGAGACCTGGCAGCCCAAGCTAGTGCCGCTGAAGGTTGCTACCACACCTGCGAACTCCTGGGGCCTTTTCGATATGCACGGCAATGTAGAGGAATGGTGCCACGATTGGTATGGACCCTATGAGCAAGGCGAACAGACAGATCCGCTGGGACGCGCTGGTGGTTACTTCAGGGTCACCCGCGGGGGCAGTCACAGCACTAAGCCAGAGTATCTTCGCTCGGCTAATCGTCTCGCAACGTTGCCGGAGGATGAAAGCTGGGCAATCGGCTTTCGCGTTGTCATCGGTGAACTACCGAAGACAAAGCCCCTTGCCATCCGCGCGTTGCCGCTGAACCAGCAAAACGTCAACCAACAAATTCCGCCCGACTTATCCAAAGATCCCTACCCAACAAAACCATATTTCAAAGGTCCGATCGAGTACGTCAAGATACCACCGGACTCCGATGGCCCGATGTACTCGAAGCATAATCACGACCCTGCACTGGTCGATTGCCCCAATGGCGACCTGTTAGCCATTTGGTATTCGTGCCGTACCGAACGTGGCCGCGAGCTGGCGATTCTTGCCAGCCGCTTGCGGTTCAGCTCCGAGCAGTGGGAGCCCGCCTCAGTTTTTTGGGATGCCCCGGACCGCAATGACCATGCACCGGCAATGTGGTACGACGGCCAAAAGACTATATATCACTTTAACGGCCTTTCGTCAGTAGGTACCTGGGGTAATCTTGCTCTGGTAATGCGCACTTCTGTCGATTCCGGCGCTACGTGGTCAAAAGCTCGGCTCATCGCTCCTGAACACGGCCTTCGTCACCAACCCGTCGAATCGGTCTTTCGAACATGCGAAGGCTTCATCATCTTACCTTGTGACGCCGGCCCAGGCGGCAGCGGCGGCACCGTTATACACATCAGCCGTAATAATGGAAAGACCTGGACCGATCCCGGACAAGGGCAGCCGGCCCCCAAGTTTGAAGATGGTGCAACGGGCCATTGGATCGCAGGTATTCACGCCGGCGTGGTGCAGCTAAGAGACGGCAGTTTAATGGCCTTTGGACGCGGCAACAACATCGATGGCCGAATGCCAATGAGCATCTCGAACGACATGGGAAAGACCTGGACATATTCAGCCAGCGAGTTCCCGCCAATCAGTGGAGGGCAACGATTGATTCTAAGACGGCTGCAGGAAGGACCAATTTTGTTCGTGTCATTTACGGATTCCAGCAGAAAGGCCCCTAAGGGCATGCTGCTTCGTGACTCTGCCGGGAAAGAGCGCCGCGTCTATGGTATGTTCGCAGCCCTTTCGTTTGATGAGGGTAGGACCTGGCCTGTAAAACGCCTGCTCACCGATGGCGGCCCCGCCAGAGAGCTTGACGGCGGCGGCAATACAGGTCGGTTTATTATGGACCAAACCCATGCCGAACCAAGAGGGTACCTGGCGGCCACCCAAACGCCAAATGGACTCATCCACCTAATCAGCAGTAAACAATACTACGTGTTCAACATGGCCTGGCTTAAAAAGCCAATGCCGGCAAATAACAAAAAGGAGTAAAGAAAATGGCAGCGAAAAGGGTAGCTATTATGGTTGACGAGATGTATCAGGTCCTTGAAGTCTGGTATCCTTATTATCGGCTCAGAGAAGCAGGTTTGGAGGTTAATTTGGTTGCGGCTGAGGCGAAAAAGGAATATCATTCAAAGGAAGGTTATCCCTGCTTCTCAGAGATTGCAGCCAGCGAAGCTAACGCCGGTGATTATGATTGTATGATTGTGCCGGGCGGGTTCGCGCCGGACTTTATGCGAAGGAACGCCGAGGTTATAAAGTTCGCAAACGATATGGTAAACGCGGGCAAGGTCATAGCGGCTATCTGTCACGGCGGATGGCTGTTGTGCAGCACCACGGTTTACAGGGGTAAAAAGGCAACCTGTTTTATGGCGATTAAAGATGATATTAAAAACGCCGGTGCCGAGTACGTGGACGCCGAGTGCGTTGTGGACGGAAATTTGATTACGTCACGCAAGCCGGACGATTTGCCCACCTTTTGCACAGCAATTTTGAGAAAATTAACCGCAGAGAACACCGAGAACGCAGAGGAAAGATAAGAACAAAACGAAAAGAATGTGAATTTCTGCTTTTGCGGGAATGACAATATTAAGAATCTTTACGTAATCTGCGAACTCTCCGGCAAAAAAAATTAATTAGAAATGAGACTTAGCGGTGTAGCTAACCGTTTAATATAGGAAATCTCAGATCAAATCAAAAAGAAGGAAGTAATCATGGCTGCAATATACCATAGAATGTCAAACGCCAGATTGGTACTCGCAAGCATTATTGTCATCATTACCTGTCTGCTGGTAGCGTATGTTGCCATTGGGCAGGCAGTTGGCGAAAAGAGACAAAGAGTAATTCAATTGCCAGTTGATTGCGGGTCGCTTTTACAAGTACGTAGCGTGCTACAGAAGTTTCAAGATGGTTATACAAATCGCGATGTTAAAGGTCTGGATAAGTTTATGGAACTTTTTGATGATGACAAGGAACTCGAAGTCATAGGAACTAACGCTGTCGATCGTGGACATAGAGAATGGTGTTTGGGTCGAAAGGCAACGAGAAAGCTTGTAGAGATGGATTGGAAGGGTTGGGGCGATGTCTCCTTAGATGTTGACGGGGCTCGAATTCACACTTTAGATAACGTGGCTTGGCTGGCCACATTGGGTACAGTCACAAAAATCGAGGACAGCGAAACGAGTTATCAAAAGGCATTGAATCGGTTTGAGAAGGTACTTAAAAATCAAATAAATAATGAAGAGAAGATACTTGAGATTATGCGAGAGGGAACAAATACGCTTTGCGAAGTAGGGAAAGGAGAAACATATGTATGGCCGCTTCGTTTTACAGCTGTTCTAATAAAACGCAATGGTGCTTGGAGATTCCATCAAATGAATTTTTCTTTTCCAACAATACGGAAACCGGATGCGAGACTTTAAGGATCGCAAAAAAAGTGAATTGATTGGGAATCTCAAAAAGGGAGGAAACAATCAGGGTTGATCTTGACAAGACATTGAACTTATCGCGGCTTCGCCGGAGGCTTAAAAGACAGCCCATCTTTGCTAAAGTACCTAAATAACAAATTCCCACACAATTAAGATAGGAGCAGTTGTCTTATGAGTAAAATAGAATCAGAAAGAGAGCTGGAAAAGACGCCGACGGTGCTGGTTGTTGACGACAACCAGCAGAATCTCGAACTCTTGCAGGCTTATCTTGAGGATACGGACTACCGGACGGTCCCTGCTCGCGATGGCGCCGAGGCGCTGGAGATTATAGGCAAAGACCCTCCTGATTTGATACTGCTGGATGTAATGATGCCCAAAATGAGCGGCTTTGAGGTTTGTAAAAGAATAAAAAACGACCCCAAAACCGGTGACATTCCTGTCATAATGGTAACCGCACTTAACGAATACGGCGATATCGAACGCGCCATTGATTCAGGCACGGATGATTTCCTCAGCAAACCCGTGAACAAGCTGGAGCTGCTGACACGAGTTAAAACCATGCTGAAACTAAAACACCTGACCGATAAGCTCGAGCGCACATTGGCATATTTAAGCGAGATAGAAAAACAGGCACAAATAGCAAAACTGGATTAGGAGCATTACAACCAATAATAAATAAGGTCTGCCAATTTACTATGGAATTGCACTTCAAGACCTTCCTATAATTAGCCCCCGAATTTATTGGGGGGGTTGTTTGGATTGCAGTGACAACAGTCTTTATAGACCAATTTTTTCGATGGGCAAAATCCGATAAACGGCTTCTAAAATCGTAACAACCCGTACATCACACACAATCGCCACAACGAAAAGACAAAATGAAAACCCAGGTGACTAATTACCAAAACACAGGTTAATCGGCCTTCGCCTATTGTCGATACCCTTGAATAGTGTGTAGCGTTCAGCTTCGGATTTATACGATTGAAAATCAAGAAATTTGGATGTGAGGGGGTGTATGAGTCGACTGCTGGAAATCCTCGGTAGGGCGATAACGGTCGATACGGCCGATTTGATATGGCATTGGTTAGGGGCGGTTAAACTCCCGGCAGGCAATAGCCAATCCGCTCAATATTATCAGCTTAGTAAAGCCGTTGAGCTGATGGGCGATATGAAGCTGGATGCAGCCGCCGAGCAGATAAGGCTGTATCTCTTTGAAAATCCTTCCTGCACATACGGGCGGCTGGCATCGGCTGCCATTTGCCTGCATAATAACCAGCTCAACGAGGCAATCAAAGAGCTAAACTCAATCTATATGCGCCAGCCCAATAATACAATGGCCCTTTATGCCCTTGGCCATTGTTATGAACGACTTGGCAAGGAATCGCAAGCTGTGGAGTTTTATCAGGATTGCTTAAAGTTCAAAAACCATCTGCAGCTTCCAGCCCAGCGGCTGGCTGCCATCTATTTTAAAAATCACCAGCTGGAAAAAACCATACAACAATACGAACTGTTGAAAAATGAGTATCCTGATGACATATCAACACTTGTCACGCTTGGGCATTTGTATATTGCCACCGCCAGGTATACCGAAGCTATTCAAACGTTTAACACCGCAATTTTAATACATCCGGACAATTTCCACACTCAAGACCCCGATACGGACCAGCTTATTGCCGATGGCCAGCTTCACGAGGCACTGGACCACCTTGAGGACTTATTGCAGACCCAGTCACACAGGGGCGAATTGCTTTTGAAGCGTGCCGATGTTCTTCGTATGCTCGGTGCCGCCGCTGAGGCCGTTTCGCAATACGAAGAAGCCATTCAGATCTGCCCGGATTTCCTCGAGGCCACTATAAAGCTTGGGACACATTATTTACAGTTGCACCAGGAGCGGCTTGCCGCACAACAATTCAACAAGGCCGTCGAGATAAATGACAAAATAGTCGATGCCTACATCGGCCTGGCAATCTCCCAAAAATTGGCCGGTAACGTATTAGACGCCTTAGGCACATTATCACTCGCAGCGGCAATTCAGCCGAACAGCTCATTGCTGTTCACCGAGACAGCTATCCTGCAATTCAAGGCCGGTCTTAGCGATAATTCGCCGTTTGGTAATTTAGACGATGAAACCGACCTGGCCAGCCTGACCCAGGCTGTGATTACAGCACACCGTCAGGAAATCGCCCATCGCGGTCAGAATCCGGATTTGCACTATAGACTCGGCGTCCTGATGATGGGCGTTGGAAGGATAGTCGACGCCGTTAACTTATTCAAAACGGCCCTTGATATAAACCCCGCCTACACCAGAGCCAGGAGTAAGCTGGCTGTCTGTTTATTTGAAATGGACCAGCAACCGTCTATACTGGATCATCTCTTGGGTCCTGACTGTCTTGACGCCGATACTCTCGAGCTCCATTATAAAATAGCTTTACTTTATTGTGACAAAGTAAAGTTTGCCTCGTCTCTTATCAACCTTGAGCGTCTTCTGGAGGATAATTTTGCCTGTCCCGATGCCACAGTCAACATATCAATAGTTCTCCAGAATCTGGGCCTATTAGACAGAGTAACTGTTATGTGGGATAATCTCTCAGACACAGCCGACCAGGCAATTAACTCCCGTTATCCGTTCCCACCGTAGTATCAGTTCACAATGCAACTTATCATCCGTACCCTAGCCGTGTTAATCTGCCGCTCGCAATATCATAAAAACCTCAAAAAAAACGTAATCTGGCTGCATGGCTGAAAAATAATTACTGAATGAAACATAACATATATTATGAGACGTTGGAATTCTTATATAAAACTTAGAATTGCTACTATACGTTCTTTTTTGAATTTTCTTAAGGATTTGATTGCTGTGATAATTCGGGTCTTTGTTCCCAATGAGCACTGTAATAGCTTAAACGATGCTGTTGTTGATCTCTATCACAAATTATGTAAGTCTCCTTCGTCTTCTCTTTTTCACTATCCAAAAGATCTGGTCGAACCACGTAATAATTTTGGCGTTTGCCTAAGCCACAATTCCAGCATCCATTTTTCGATAAGTTTTCTTCATCAATAATAAATTCTACCTCTGCATTATTTTGCCGAATGGCATGGGACCGGTGCTCTGGTTGCATCTCTGCACAGCCATAACCGGCCGCCCTGTATTATTCTTCTTAGGCCTTTGATTGCTGCGGTTTTTGCTAACTCCTTTCGAAGTCATCACAGCTATCATTCGCATCGTGTCGTTGCTGGTCTTTTTGGCAGATTCCGTCCATCATAGTTTCCCTACTGGGATCATCACAATGTATAGGATAAATGGTCGGTTTGAATGAATTGCAGTTCCTACATTCTTCCATCATATATCCTTTCATAAGACCATTGCCCGCGGTGCGAGGTTGATTGATGCCGTTGCGTTTCCGCAGTGCTGTAACCACTGACCCCACAGTTGTGATAATAATCTAACTTAAAGTCCGATAATCTGCGCCGATGGATCTCGCAGTGATAAAGGCCTGCCCAAGATTTCGTAATGCAGAATCGCCCTTCTCAGCTCCTCCGGGTCGGCGTAATCAGAAAGGATTTCAGGCAAATGCTCGGCCTCGGCCATTTCCGCCGGCATAGTGCCGCGCCTGGCACCGAGCCCTTTGATGGCTTTGCTGGTCAATTCCGGCAATTCTTCAATCTTGGTCTCAAGTTCTGGTAGTTCCTCAAGCTCAGGCCTGAGCTGCGGAGTCGGTATCCCCAATTCTGGTTCTGCCAGAGGTTTTATAGTTTGAGGACGCCTTGGCCGTTCGGCTCGGCCAGTGAACTTCTCGACAGCACGCGGGGCAGCAGCAACTTTTGGGCGTGGTTCTTGGACACCGGGGCGGTATGGTCGGGGTCCAGGTGCAGCAGGACCGGCAGGCCGGCGAGCTTGCCGAAAAGATTCTTTCTGTAAACCCTCGGCGCGCTTCGGTGGCTCATACATACGGTCACGACTCAGTTCAGATAATTCCTTTTGAAAGCGCTCAGCAATCTCCTTGAGCTTGCTGCCCGGCTTACGGCTCAATGGTTCCTCTTCTTCTTTCTCCGGAGGCCTTTTCGCTTTTGCCTTGAGGATAGTGCTGAGCCCATAGACAATCGCTATGACTACGATGACCAGTATGTTCATCCAGCCTTCGGTGTCGCGACGTCGGGCAGCAGAAATTATTTGTGCCAAAAGTTCATTCATAGTTTTTATTTTCGACCGCAAAGGTCATCAACTATCGAGCATCGAGTATCGCTACTACCCTTTCGTTTTCGGCTTTGCGATGGAATCCCGCATCGAGGTATCAGCCATAACGTTTTTCATCCTATAATAGTCCATGACTCCGAGATTGCCCTTTTTGAAGGCTTCAGCCATAGCTAACGGTACCTTTGACTCGTTTTCCACCACGAGTGCTCGCATTTCCTGCTCGCGTGCCACTGCCATTGCCCGGCGTTTTTCCGCCTCGGCTTTCGCTCTTCGCATATCGGCCTCGGCCTGGGCGGCCTGCAGTTGCGCGCCGACATTTTCACCCACATCGACGTCGGCTATATCAATCGAAAGAATCTCAAAAGCCGTTCCTGCATCTAATCCTTTCTCCAGAACTGCTTTGGAGATATTGTCGGGGTTTTCCAGAACGCTTTTGTATGTTATGGCACTACCAATGGTGGTAACAATTCCTTCCCCGACACGGGCAATAATAGTTTCCTCTGTTGCACCGCCTACTAACCTTTCCATATTCATCCTAACCGTAACTCTCGCCTTTGCTTTCAGCTGAATCCCATCCTGAGCAACGGCATCTATGGTGCCTCTGCTCTTCTGAGGGTCGGGGCAATCGATCACCTTTGGCTTAACACTCGTTTGAACCGCATCAAGAATGTCCCGGCCAGCCAGGTCGATTGCAGTTACCGTCTGCAGAGACAGGTCAATATTTGCCCTATTGGCTGCGATTAGGGCGCGTACAACATTCGGGACCCGACCACCGGCTAAAAAATGGCTCTCCAAATCTCGCGTTGTCAAAGTCAGACCCGCCTGGATGGCGGTTATCTTACTCAGGACTATGGTCCTGGTATCGACCTTTCTCAACCACATTCCAATAAGCTCGGAGAATTTGACATCTGCCCGAGATAGTTTGGCCTGCAGCCACAGCCTAAAGAATTTTAGGAACAGCAGGAAGAACACTAATACTACAAGGATAAGTATGACCAAAAGCACCATCCCGACGACCTTAAGACTCTCCGCTGCTAAAATTGTATTTGTTAAATTATCCATGTCTGTATCCTTTCATTAACTCTCTTCGACCATACGAACAGTTAGCTGTGTACTCTCTACGTCGATAACCTTGACCTTATTACCCTTATCAACATATCCGCTTTCAGCTACACATTCAACTCTCTGTCCTGAAAAATCACACATTCCCACCGGCCGCAATGGCGTAAGAACAACGCCGACAGCACCAAGCAGCTTTTTTAGCTCAGTCGTATCGGGTACGGCATCGCCCTGCTCGCGTTGTGGTGGTGTAAGCGTAACACTCTTGCCAAACCTCGTTACTGGGAATAACTTGTAAGCGATAACTAAAACCGATGGTATCATTATAAGAGCAATACCTACACCTACCCAGCCGGCCGTTGCACTATGACGAAAGAATATCACTACACCGCCGATCAAACACGCAAGCGCGAAAATACTTATCAAGCCACCACTCGGCACAAATACCTCAGCTAGTATCAGGGCGGCACAAGCAAAATAAAGAAAAACAGCAAAAATCAGCCACCAATCCATCAGCTTATCCCTCTAATTGTTACCACTATGATATATGTAAAGTGCCTAAAGTGTAAAGTGTCTAAAGTTTAGCTCACTTTGCTTTAACCACAACTCTATTGCCGCGTATTTCGATTATCTCAACCTCGGTGCCTGTGTCAAGGAACTCGGCTTCCGCAACCACGTCCACTATTGCATCGCCGAATCTTGCTTTTCCTGTAGGTCTCAGTATCGAAACTACCTGGCCCCTGTCACCGACCTTCACATCAGCAGTCTGACTTTCAGATGGCGTTGTCATACTGATTTGCATTTGGCTGCCTGGCTTTGCAGCGGTCGGCATAAGTATCAGCCCGCTGAGGAACTCAATCTTCGGCACGTATTTTCCCAGCAGCCACGCCAAAACAACAAATCCTATAAAGCCGCCCGCCAAACCCACAACTCCCCAGGTAAAATCATACCAAGCAAAGGCATCTTGAGGCCAGGGTAATTTGTCCGGCGGATTTTTGATAAGCATACCGAATAAGCCGACTAATATACATATTATTCCTGAAAAGCCTGCGATACCGAAGCCGGGCAGCACAAAAATTTCTACCATTAGCAGCAGGATTCCCACGACAAACAACGCCACCTCTACCCAGTTCGCCATCCCCACCAAGTATTTGCTGCCGATTATGATCGCAAAGCATATGACCGCTGCCAGTCCCGGCAGCCCCACGCCCGGGGTGTTGAATTCAATATAAACCCCTAACAAGGCAAGCATAATAAGCACGGCCATTACTACCGGAGAGTTTACCCATCGGACCATCTCTTCCGACCAGTTGGTCCTAAGCACCATCGGCTCGTCCACAAAAGTTACGCCATCGCGTGTGGCCAGAAAGCCGAGGGCCTCTGCCCGGTCTTTGACCTTAGTTCTTGCTATCCCATATTCAAAAGCTTTAGAAGCTGTCAGCGTCAGCAACTCGTCGTCTCCGACAATTAGCTTTTTATTGTCAACGTCGTACTCATTAGCGTCCTTAGGCAGGTCGTCGTCTTCGAAGAACTCATATTCGGCGGTTTGCAGATTTTTTACGCTGTAGACTTTTGTCTGCATAGTAACCATCGCTTTAAGCAGTGCTGCCGGATAGTTGTTTGCTTCAGCCGCCCGCATAAAGGCCGCACGAGTAAAGCTTTCGACTTTTTCCCGTTCGACACCTTCGAGTTTGGTCCCAAGCGCAATCGGAGCGCAATCGCCTATTGTGGTATTTTCCAGCATTATTATATCCCGGCAGGAAACGCTTATCATTGCGCCAGCTGATATCGCCTCGGTCGTTATGTATGCAACCGTGTGGGCTTTTTTGCCAATCTCGAGTATCAGGTATTTGGATATCTCGTCAGCCGAATCGAGAAGACCGCCGTATGTGCCTATTTCATATATCAGGTATTCCACACCTGCATCGAGGGCGATTTGGCTTCTGCGCTGGATGGACTTGTACAGCCCATCGTCAATCATACCTTTACAGAGGATTACCGCCGCTTTTGCTGCTGGCGCCTCCGCGGCTGCATTGTTCGGCTCGACTGCAATAGCCGCAGCCAAGAGCGCCAAGAAGCACAGCAAAACAATCGCGATTTCCCGAAGCGGATTCTTCATAATATGAATTTTACCATCATATTGCTGGTTTGGCAATACTAATTAAATGAGATATCTCACAGTATTTTTATAGGTTTGCAGATAAATTTATTAACAACAAGCCTACCGACTGACATATTTTAAGTGGTAGTTTTCCAAAGCCATCAACGCCTCACCAAAACAGCCACTTTCCGAGCAGGTAAAACCCGATGGTTAATAACGCAGCGATTGGGATTGTTACTATCCATGAAGCAAATATGGAGCCGACTATTTTACGGTCAATAGCAGTGATACCGCGGGCCAGACCCACCCCTACTATCGCACCTACAAGTGTATGGGTGGTGGATATTGGCAGGCCCATCTTCGAACAAGTCAGTACTGTTAACATACCGGCCAAGTCCGCAGCAACACCACGCGAGGGTGTAATCTCGGTGACCTTGGTCCCAACAAGGCGCATTACCCGATAGCCAAAAGTAGCCAGTCCAACTGCAATGCCAAGACCGCCGAGGATCAAAAACCATACATTCACCGAGACTTCGCCGGGAATTGAGTTAGTCTTGACGATTTCAGCTACCGCCGCCAGCGGCCCGATGGCATTGGCTACATCGTTGGCTCCATGCGCAAACGCCACAGTGCAGGAGGTGATAATTACCAGCACCGCAAATGTTCTCTCGACCTGCATGAGCTGCTGTTCAAGCGGTAAGTCATCACCAGATTTGCGATTTCTCCTGGCCAGCAGTTTGGAAATTCCTGCGGCGCTAAGCCCACCCAGAATACTGAGCTCAATCGCCGAGGCGGCGCTAAGATCGAGATGCAGGTTTTTCAAACCTTTGTAAATGATAGATAGAATCAATATCGCAAAGGTGAAAAAGACGCAGATGGGTACACCCTTCCGTGCGGCCACTGCGGGTTTCTCCACCGAGAGTATATGGCGCGAAATCAGCTTGAATATGATAAAGGCTATTATCCCACCTGCCAGTGGTGAGATGAACCAACTGGCAACAATCTGGCCCAGCTTGCCCCAGTGAATCTGCCCCAGTCCGGCCTGGAGAATTCCAAATCCGACAATGGCCCCGACGATCGAATGCGTGGTAGAAACCGGCATTCCAAAGTACGAGGCCAGGTTCAGCCACACTGCCGCGGCCAGAAGTGCGCAGATCATGCCGTGAGCCAGCATACGGGGATCCTGAGCAAATGCCTGCGTATCTATTATGCCCTTGCGAACAGTATCAGTAACGTGGCTGCCAACCAGCACAGCCCCAAAGAAATTGCAGATACCAGCCAGGACTACAGCCCAGAAGACTGTCAGGGCCTTTGAACCAACCGCGTCGGCCATAGAATTGGCCACATCGTTGGCGCCAATATTCCAGGCCATGTAGAAACCAATGATAATTGTTATGACAACGAGTATCTCCATAGGGAGAAAGTACTCCTGTTCGAGCTAAGGGCCAACTATTTTTTCCGAATAATAAGCCGCAGGTATTTGGCGCTTTTCTCGGCGTTGTTGGACACACGACCGAGCGTTTTACAGTACTTGTCGAGAAAGAAGATGGTTATCGGGTCGATCTTATCTTCTATGGTGTACATATGCCGGGCAAATTTCCTTTCAAGACGGTCGGCCTTCCACTCTTCCTCACCAATGCCTTCAATGGCTTCCAACATCTCTTTGGCTTCCTGGCCGCCAAAAGCAGCTTCAGCAAGAGTCGAAAGCTGTTCGGCCAGGTTCATTAATTGTTCACTGACGCTAATGACCTGCTCGACAAAGGCCATGAAGTCTGGTTTGAGCTCCTCTGGAATTTTGGTCTTGCGCAGCAGCAGTACAACCGCAAAATCCTCTGCCGCATCCGCTACGTCATCCTGATAGGCCAGAAACTGACCTAATTCCAGCCGCCCCACCGAAAGAAAGTACATCTTGGTAATCTTATCGCGCAGTTCCGTTTTTATCTGGTCCGCCTCATGCTCGGTCCTGGACATCAGGTTATGTAATTCTTCAATTTTTTCATAGTCTTCCACAAGCAGTGCGTCCGCCAATGGTCGAATAAGCTCAACACACTCATGCACCTTCTTCGCGTGCTCATGTAGTTGAACAAAGGGCGATGGAGCAAAAAATCTTTCTAAAACTCCCATTTGTTCTCTCCTTCAAAAAATAAGGCTTAATATTAGCTACAAGTCCAAATCAAAAGCGCAGGGTAATAAACAACAATGTCTTTTTCTCTGCCGCGACCTTTTTACCACTATCTGATATCGACCTATACCAAACAAGAACAACCCCAACCGCCTACTGTTACAGACTGCTTATGATTGTATCGGCCCGTGTGGCCTACTCGCGGGCTCTTCTTTCATCAAAATAATCAAGGTCGCTCAATGGCAGAATCACGGAGGTCGCGATATTTACCAAATGAGCAACCACTCGCTTAAAATGTCTCGCAATCAAAGCAAACGCAACAGCTTCGTTCACCGAAAGACTGCTCTTTGCCACCCGCCCAACAATCGCATCGCACGATTTTGCTATCTTCTTCTCATAACCCCACGCCGATTTGGCCTTACCTTCGTCAGCTTCAACAAACGCCTCCTTCGTTTCCTCAAATAGCGTTACAATGTCCCTGTCGACATCGTTGAAGTACTGCGAAAATACGGCTCTATCAATCGGCTTTTCCAGCAGCTCCGTTACCTCATAAAGGTTTTTGCAGTAATCGCCCAACCTTTCGGCATCTTTGACCACACTCATTAGCAATAGACACGCGGTCACATCCACCGATGGTTGCAACGAGAGATGCTCTATTATCCTCCTGCGTATGTCTTTTTCCAAGCAGTTTACTTTCTTGTCTATATCATAGATTTTCTGTTTTAAATCCCGCTCTTCCACTCCATCCAAAAGGCGGTTACAAACAGCTTTGAACATATATTCCGCATCTTCTAACATATCCTTGAACTCTGCAAAAACCTTAGTTAAAAAATCCTTGCCTTTCCAGAAACTTAACAGATTAGTAAACATTTTCATTTCCCCTATTCAAAGAATTTAGAGATAAGAATTAAAAGCGCCGGAACAAAGAAAAACACGCCGAAAACATAGACAAGCGCGTATCTTCTCCTCCTGTACGCCAGATCTCCCAGAGCTTTTGCAAGGTTTATCGGAACCATTCTGAAAACCTTTACTGGAAAAATAAGCACGACCCCTAATGTATTAAACAGAAAATGCTCGAAAGCAACAACAATTGCTGAAATATCTCCTGTAGCAAATGATGCCAGAATAGCCGTGGTAGTTGTCCCGATATTGGCGCCCATCGTCACTGAAAACGCCGACTCGATTGTAAGAATACCCGCGGCCACAAGCGGGACCAACAGCGATGTGGTAACTGAGCTACTTTGAACTACAATGGTAAAAATCAACCCCGCCCCAAGACCCAAAACCTTACTTCTGGTAACTACATTGTCCAGAATAATCTCTGCTCTTCTCACAATCAATGACTTCAAAACTCTCACCAGAAAATATAAGGCCAGAAATAACATTAGTAGCGAAACAATCAGCACAGCTATATGGCTAACAAATAAAGACTTGCTTAATGAATGAACAACCTCTTGGATGAAGTGCACCACCGGTGTTGTAGCCAGCTTAATTGGACTGGTGAATTTGATTCCGCCGGCGTTTTTAAATATCCCACCCATATACAGGGCGCATTTCTCAAGAACGCCTGTCGCCAATTCTAACGGAAGCAACACACATACACATATAAAATTAAAAAAATCGTGCACAGTTGCGGCGCTGATGGCCTGTCTGAACTCATCACGCCGGGTAAAATGCGCCAAAGACACGATCGTATTTGTCACTGTAGTTCCAATATTTGCACCCATCACTATGTAAACAGCACTACTCACGGTAAGAACACCAGAGCCTACCATGCCAACAACTATGGAGGTCGTTGTCGACGAGCTTTGGACAATACTGGTTGCCAATATTCCAATAAACAGACCCACAAAAGGATTAGAAGTTGTCCTTATCAGATTCTCCGCAAAGTTTTTACCGAAACCCTTGAACGCTGTCCCCATAAGGCCTATGCTCACCAGAAACAAATAAAGCAATACCACGACCAGCAGTAACTTCGAAAGAATTATAGCGGTATTCTTCCTCCGCCGTTTTCTATACAACTCTTGTCTCAAAACTAACCTCTGTTTTCTATACTTCTGCTCAACCATATCAATCTTTGCATCAAGCTGCCGATATTTGAAGCTAAGCTCAGATTGGTTTTAATGCTGTACTAAAATGGCGTAGCAGTTGTATATGCTCTTGCTCAACCGGTCAAGCTAAAAGCGAAAAATCAAGAACTACGGAATCCGTCGGTCTTACCTCTCTAATTCTTTTTCGCTTAAGTGAGGCTTCGTAAAATCTCCACCCCCTGCCGGATTTTTTCATCACTGGTTGCATAACTTATCCTAAAATGCGTATCTTTTTCGCTAAACACGTTTCCAGGAATAATCAGCACGTTGTTCTTAATTGCTTTTTCTACGAATTTGCTTCCTGACTCGCCCGGTGCCTTAACGAACGCATAAAACGCTCCGCCCGGCTTGACCAGTTCAAACTTGTCCTTCAAACCCTCATAAAGAAGGTCTCTTTTCTTCCTGTAAGCATCGACAAAATCGCTCGTCTCATGGTTCACCGCTGCGATAGCTGCCTGCTGGAAAGGCGTAGGCGCACAGACAAACGTATATTGCTGTATCTTGGTCATCTCCTCGACTACACTTCGCAGGGACTCGCCGGCCGCAGCATAACCCAGTCTCCAGCCGGTCATCGCACAGGATTTGCTGAAACCTCGCAGCACAAGACTTTTCTCGTAGTAATTAGCTATACTTGTGTAGCTGCTGTCGTAACAAAATCTCTCATAAATTTCGTCCGTGAGGATAAGTATATCTTTTTCTGCCGCAATTTCGGCTAATGCCTTTATCTGCTGCTCTGAATACACCACGCCGGTCGGATTGCACGGCGAATTGAGTATAATCATCTTGGTCTTGCTCGTTATCGCCCCTGCTATTTTCTCGACAGGGAACTCAAAATCCGGATAGCTGTCAACAAAGATGCATTTTCCGCCCAACATACCGATTAAATGCTTATACATTACAAAGTAAGGGTCAGGTATAATTATCTCATCACCCGGATTAACAGTCGCCAAAAAGGAAAGCAGAATCCCTCCACTTACACCGCTTGTTACCAATATTGACGGATTCGACCAGCCGAATTCGTTTTCTATCTGCTCAGCTATTTTCCTCTTCAGGATGTTATCACCAGCTGTTTGCGAATATTTATTTTGTCCTGCCCTGATTGCCTTTATCGCTTCGTTTTTTAATGGTTCCGGCACATCGAAGTCCGGCTGCCCTATCGAGAAATTCACCGGGTCTTCGAGCTCGGCCGCCAGCGCAAAGACTTTTCTAATGCCGCTTGCATCGATAAGTTTTGCTCTGTCTGCAATAACCTCTTTCATTTACTTCTAACCAATCTCTAATCACTTACGTACAAACTTGTGAGTCTTCGGGTCAACACCCAATACTCTTGCCATAGTCAGGCCCCACATTTTTTCGCGGATGGCCTGGGGGACATTGTTGGCATCCAGCATTTTTTGAAATCTCTCGATATTTGTTATCAGCCCACTGGGCTTTTCATCAGTGCCAAAAACTATATGCTCCCAGGCACCCGGTCCACCTTCAAGCGTATGCGGGTTTTTCTCTGCCTCGTCGCTGGCCCACCACAGTATCTCACTCATTTTCGCTAATTTGCCAAGCTTGATGAATTTCAGAAGTGTCGAGCCGGTTACGTCAAAATACAGGGTCGGATTCCACCGGGCCGCCTCCGCAGCTTCCTCATACCAGGGATTACCGAGGTGTGCACCCTGAACGGTCATTCTCGGGAACTGCCGACAGATCGTGTCAAGATAAATCGGTCGCATCCTTGCCGATGAGCCCCACTGCGGTTCGTCTTTGATCCGGTGAGACGAAATTCCTGTGTGGAACAGCGTGTGGAAACCGTATTCTTCACACAGCCGATATATCTGAAAATAGTCCGGGTCGTCGTAGTTCTTCTGCGGACTGTGAAATTTCATCCCGACAAAACCATTCTTCTTAAAACTCTGCACTTCACGAATCACATTTGGGCCGTCTAGATTAACGCGTCCGCAGTTAATAAACACATCCGGATACCTGGCAGCAGCATCTTTCATAAGCTTCATATCTGTTATCCAGGTAAGCACAAAAGCCATAGCGTTACGCGGGCGATATGTCTTGACCATTTCCTCGACCCAGGCCTTTGTGCCTCCGCAATGAATATGTGAATCAAGGATGAACTTCGGAGCTCTTGCAGGTTTACTGCCCGCTGAGGCCGCTCTTGATTTATGGGTTTTGTTTGACACCGTTAATGCTGAAGCTGTTACTGCTATCTTCGCACTATTGCCAAGAAATTCTCTTCTTCCTATTTTCTCTCGCAACCTGTTCACTTTAAACTCCTTATCTAATTCACTTGTCCTTCCTGCAATATATTTTCCCATTTGCTGGTATCATAGTAAAATCCTTCCAATATTCAATAGGCAATAACAAATACTAAATTAGTGTACCCTTCCTGACATTCTCACTTCAGCCCTCTTTATCCGACATTCCCTATGGTCATTCCGAGCCCTTCGCTGTGCTCAAGGGTAAACTGCAGCGAAGGGAAGCATATCCTCCTTTCTCCTTTTGACTTCACGACCACCAGTCGAACCAGGGTGATTGTAACTGTCGTATCTGAAACAGCTTATCATCGTCATTTAACGACTTATGAGGCTGCCCGAAAGTCAGCAAAAAGCTTAACAAGCACCAATGAGCATGTTTGATGCGCATTTAATGCGCGCCGCTCCGTGCCAAGGCCGACCTAAAAGATTTTAGCAAAGACCGGTTCAGGTAAACACTCGTTAAAGCTGTTCATATACTATGCCGATATAATCCGTGGTCTGGACGGATTATAACCGATTTCTGTTGTGCGGACTTTTTATATTGGCCAGTGAAAGACCCTGCGAAGTCGTGCGCCGGGGGGAAACAATATGGTGAACCGGCAATTTAGGCTGATTGACTTGATAGATGATATGTGCGATGGGAAAGATGTCTTTTCTAAGTTCGTGCGTAATGTCGAAGACATGATGACTTATGACGTCAAGGTGCTTACCTTGGACGATACCATAAAGACGTGCCTAAAGATTATGAAGGAAAACAAAATTCGACACATTCCTGTAGTGGGCAATGATGCCGAAGAAAATGAAGAGCAACACCTTGTGGGCATCGTTTCTCAGAGAGATGTGTTTCGACAGATTTCTCCATATTTGGGAAGAGTTGGTGAGATAGATTCGGACTCAAAAGCACTGAAACAGCCTCTTACACAAATTGTTACTAGAAAACCAGAGACCGTATCACCTGAGACAAAGATACAGGATATGATTAGCATCATGGTTAATAATCGCATTGATTCGATACCTGTACTTCTCGACGGCAAGCTGGTGGGCATTGCCACCTCCACAGATGTCATGAAGCTCTTCGCCAGGGCCAATGCAATCGGACAGCTGTGCCAGAAGAAAATAAAAACGGAGCAGAGGAGGTTTGTTGACCTGCTCTCTGGGGACTCGGGCCATGCGGCCCTTGTGCTCTCATCGGTTCTCCGAACGGTCAAAGATATTATGACTGAGGAAGTGGTTTGTTTGACCGAGCAAGACAACCTGGCCAATGTAATGAAGGCCATGCAGGTCGGCGTATTCAGACACGTTCCAATTGTGGACAAGCAAAAGAGACTGGTGGGGATAGTCTCCGACCGAGACGTTCTGCATCATCTTCCGTTTCGTGACGCTCAACGCCGGCCTCAAACTAAGATTTTTCGCAATGGGTTGTTTGATGTTGACAGCGACGAACCGGTCATACGGCAGCCCATCAATCGAATTATGAAGCGCGACGTAATCCACGTCCGGCCTGACTGCAGTTTTCACGATGTTGTGAAAATGCTTCAGGAGATGAATATTAGTTGTCTGCCGGTAATTAATGGCGAAAAAAAGATTATTGGAATAGCTACTGTGACAGACGTGATGCGCGGATTGCTTGTCGCTTATGCGGTGCTCGAGAAAGCCATGGTGTGAGCCTCATTTCCCAAAGTCTGCCGACCTCTTTACCATTTGCCGGTATCATAGCCAAATCCCTCCAATATTCAATAGGCAATAACAAATAATAAATTAGTGTGCCCCCCCGCCGTTTTCACTTCACTCTTCCTTATTCGATATGCCTTATGGTATAGTCATTACGAGCTCTTCGCAACGTAGCACAAGTGCATATCATCTCCTCTAATCCTTCAAAACCACCTGACGCACAGAGAAGCAATCCTCCCCCGAAAAAAGCAGATAGCAGGTCTTGCCATTCTTGCTCATCCACTTGGTGGGTAAGGAGCTTGTTTCGCCCGGCCCGACATCCCACTGCTCCGTATAGAAAACAGTTGTCCACGGCCCCCAGGGCTCCGGCCCATCAAAAACACCAAGTCCGCCCTTAAACCGCATATCATCCTTACCGTGGATAGTCTGACACCACAAATATCTCTTTAACCCGGCATTATAAGTAATGCCGTTGCGGTAGCATCTGCCCGGATTAACAAACACCGTCCCCCTACTGCGAATATCCTTCGTCCAAACAGCACGTCCAGAACTGTTCAACTCCTTAAAAAATTCATAAGCTCCCCGCTCGCGAATTTTGTCTTTTCGCACCCGTGCCATAACCATACTATCTGCCGGTTCATAAGCGCTATCCGAGTCGTGCGAATAAATATATACGAACTCATCTCGCGCACCGGCGTAATCCCTGCCGAAGTTCAAAAATGTCGGGGCACCGAAGCTTGTCGTAAACCTCCAATCGCACCATCTCCACGTCTTGCCGTAATCTTTCGACCACGCAATCTGCGAATTGCCGGTATTTCTGACTAACATATAAAGGACACCATCGACGCAAAGCATCCCGCTGGCCTTCGCTCCTTTAGCCCCCTGCCCTACCCGCTCGCCGGTTTCTGTGCGTACATTGACTCCCTTAAAATAAGGCGGCGATCCAACAATTTTTGCGATGCCGAGGCTCAGCTTCTTTTTCGTCTTCGGCTCAAACCCCCAGCCATCCCCATAAGCCGTGTAAAGATTGTCGTCGTCAGCCCAGGTAATCGGCCAGTTATCGCTGCCTTCGGCTTTGCGAATTATAGTCTCTGCAGGCGCCCACTCAATACCCGTTATAACGGTGCTGGGCTGATAAGGCGCAGCGGCCCTACTGCTCTCGGCTTTGACCGACATTGCGATTGGTTCAATGAACGGTTCGATGGGCTTATAGGCGGAATTGCGGGCCTTGTTCAGCGACTTGCCCGCCCGCGCAGCGACTATATCGAGGCTCGGTATCACCACGATCAGGCTATCGTACAGCCCCCACGACCAGTAGGCGTCTCGCGGCACGTTAGCCATCGTCCCATCCGAATTGTTCCACCACAGAAGCCCGTAGTGGTCAGAGGCGTTGAAATAGCGTTCCGGCTTGACCACGGCCAGCCCACGAATGGCCGGCGGCACAGTGCGCGCCGCATCGACAAACGATGCCGGGATGATTTGCTTATCCCGCCATCGGCCGCGTCGCAGATACAAGTATCCAATCCGCGCCATCGCATTAACATTGGCACTGATGCCTGAGCCGAACTCACGTCGCTTGATGCCGTTAATCTCCCTCGGCCGATAGTTGTTGCTACGCCATGTCAAATCTGACGACTTAATGCCGATTGGACCGAAGACACGCTCAAACATCAGCGTGTTAAGGTCCTGTCCGTAGGCTAACGTAATACATTCGGCCAGCCAGTTTGGCCCGCCATCACTATAAGCCCATTTCGTCCCTGGCTCGAACAGCAGTTTGGTGTACCCGCCGGGCTTATCGAATCCTGCTGTCTGGGTAGCAAGGTCAAAGAGTGTTATCTTCTCCAGCCAGCCGGTCTCGGCGTTGGACTCAGGCGGAACACCAAGCATCGTGTGATATTTTTTAGCCCGGTCTTTAAGGCTGCTGATTTTACCATCTTTCAGTGCCAACCCCACAGCGGTAACACCGATCGCCTTGGTCGTTGACTTCAGGTCGTATCGGTGCTTTTGGTCGCCCCACTGCATAACCAGCTGGCCGTAGCGAATGATACGGCCCGAGCCGCTGCCGGTGAGTGCGAAGTCGCGCGCTTTCAGCAATAAAGCCGCATCCATCTCCACCTCTTGCGGCGTCGCTCGCTCCCACTTACGTCCCGGCCAAACGATTCGCCCCTTATTTTCACTAATACCGAATGCAGACCCGACAATCCCTCCAATCAATATTATGACGATTAGCGCTTCTCTACCGATCGATCCCTTCATAACCATAAGCAACTCCTCAACGATTAATAGTCAATAACAAATAATCGATTGGAAAGCCCCCCTACCCCATTGACCACTACTGGTGAGATTTGAGATGCGAACGACAAAATATTAAATATGAAATACGATATACACGATTCACAGTACGATATTAACTTTTTTCTTCGGATTCTGGTGCCTCAACTCCAATTGCCTCTTCGGTTACGGCTTCTTTCACTTCAGCGGCCTTTAATTTCCGGCCGGCGTGGCTTTTACGATGAGCAACCTTTGGCAGGCCAAACACAGAATCACCTTCAGACCATCGCTCTTCGTCTTTTAACTGCTCGATGCGTTCAGCCCGCGTCGGAACGTTTCGGTGCCTCGTCAAGGCACCTTTGATTTTTAAAGAACGGTCAACAGACATTAAACATTACTCCTAAAACTACTTCACTTTTTTGCCGTATGCATCTCTGAAAAAGTGCGGTGCAAAAGTTTCATAACCCGCAGGGGCCTTACCCTCATACTCGGCTCCGACCTCGATAATTCGCTGTTTGGCTTTGTATCCATCTGTTCCGGCTTTTCCCGGGTTATCGTATCTATCCTTCGTAACCAAAAAGTAGCGGCCGCCTTCGGCCACAATTTCAGTCTCAATGCCGTACTGGGCAAAATGCTCTTGCACCGGCTCCAAATCCGCTCGTGCTCTATATTCCACCAGAACAATCACATTATTGCCCGTTTGCTCAGCAGTCTCGACTTCTTTGCTGCTTGGCAATATATCTTCGACCACTGGAGGGCTTTGCAATGCTTCGACCGCAGCCTGCTCTACCGCGCTTTCCTGAACAATCTGTTGCATTTGCATTTCTTCGGCCGAGACGATTGTTTCCTGCTCGGTCAGAGCAGACTGCTGACCAAGCCGATAGGCCATCAGAGCCAGCAGAATTAGACCCAGAAGCAGAGCAACCCCAAGCTGATACGGCATTGAGAACTCAATTCTGCCGGCATTAAATTGGACCGTCTTCGGCTTTCTCAACCATTGCGCTGCCACATCGGGCATCTCTACAGCAGACTTCTCTTCTGCCGCTGGCTTGTCTCCGTCAGACCCTTTCGGGGGTCTTTGCTCTAATGTCCCGCCGGAACCGGGCTTAATGCGAGCTTTGCTCATCACCTCATAAAGAGCCTTTTTTCCTCGATTACGTGCCATAGCAAAATCCATCCAATTTTCACACAAAATCCCTTAAGTAACTATTATATCGGCATAAGTTAAGACAACAAGCCAATATCCGCTAAGAAATTGCCTAATTTTATATAATATTTCAATCTGAATTTCAATGAGGAACTGCCAATATTTCTGGGGAAAAATCCGCAGATTTTCCTTGACGGGAGGGTAAATAATCTGGTATAAGTAGAATAGGTGGATTTTATGCCCACAATGAACTTATATTCCTGGATTTTGGCTTTTCGGCAGGTAAAACTTTTGCCCGCGTAGAGCCTGTCCTGAGCGAAAGAAAGCTTGCCCTGAACGCAGCTGAAGGGCCGAATGGGCAGGTATATTTATAATTTTAAGTAGATTAGCTTAAAGATTAATGAGCGAGGTACAGAGTTTTAAACAAGAAACTTGTGCTTCGCAGTTGTGATATTCACATTTCAATCAACCGCTCATATTGGGCTTTTGAAGGAAGGAGGTAAAATAAAGTCATACAGAAATTGTCCTGGGCAGACAAGGAGTTTAGTGAAGATGGAACTTTTTGTCAGGGTTTTGGTGTGTAGCCAAAGCCTAATTATCCTAACTTTTTTGAAGGAGGATTATTATGTGTAAAAGATTGATTTATGTAATGACGTTTGTTCTGGCGCTGGGCAGCACAGCCCACGCAGCGCTGTACCTTTGGAACGGAAGCGCGGGTGACGGCAATTGGGATACGGCCCTCAACTGGACCGTGACCGATTCGCTGTGGACCTGGCCCAACGAAGAATTCGGCGACAAGAACGTCAACGACGACACCCTCGGGATTGACATTCTCAATGGGG
>CAYGBH010000012.1:0-26698 GCA_964348055.1 uncultured Pirellulales bacterium | reverse complement strand
GGTCTATGCTGTCAGTTGTGATTATTACATTAAATGAAGAGGCGAAAATCAGAGATTGCCTGGAGTCGGTAAAATGGGCCGACGAGATAATCGTTGCGGATAATTCCAGCCAGGACAGGACAGTCGATATCGCCAAAGAATACACTCATAAAGTCTACAAACATACGCTCCTTGCAGATCTTGCGAAAAACTTCGCCATTGAAAAGGCCACAGGTGATTGGATACTTTCAATAGATGCTGACGAGCGGATTACACCAGAACTACGTGTGGAGATTCAGGAAACACTAAAATCTCCTCAATGTGATGGCTATTACATTCCCAGGAAATCATACTTTTTAGGCAAATGGATAAAACATTGCGGCTGGTGGCCGGATTATGTCTTACGCTTGATTAAAAAAGACAAAGGTCGTTATGAAAATCGTGCAAACCATGCTAAGGTACTGCTACAGGGAATAACAGACAAGCTGAAAAACCCGCTGTTGCACCTAACCCTTGATGATCTAACTGAGTATTTAAACACAACTAACAGAGATTCAGATAATGTCGTTGCAGAAGCAACTGCAGATACTGGTCAGGTCTCGGTACTTACGTCCTTTTTACACTCCTGGGCCAAATTTTTTAGTATATACATCATCAAAAGAGGTTTTCTTGACGGCAAGGAGGGCCTTATCCTGTCGGTCTTGTTATCTTACTCGGCTCTTATAAAATATTTGAAATTGTGGCAAAAATGGAATAAAGCCGTATAATCTTTTTCACATAAATATTCAGTGTCGATAGAGACAGAAAAACCTCTCACTGGTCATATTATGAGGAACTAAGTTATAGAATGAAGGTGTTGATAACAGGAGTCGCAGGTTTTATTGGAAGCAATCTTGCTGAAAGGCTGCTCAAAGTTGGCGAACACGAAATTATCGGCGTCGACAATCTCTCATATGGAGTAAGACAGCAGGTTCCGGATAGTGTGGATTTTCACGAACTGGACGTCCGCTCAGCAGAAATCCATCCTTTGTTTGACGGTGTAGATGTGGTGTTTCATTTAGCAGCAAAAAACTGTATCAGCGACTGTCAAACTGACCCTGTGGAAACAGCCGACATAAATATAACCGGCACAGTAAATGTTTTTGAGGCAGCCCGGAGAAAGCAGGTTAGGAAAGTTATTTACGCTGAGTCATCGGCAATTTACGAAGGCAGCGCCGCATTTCCCACGCCGGAATCAGAAGTTAACCCCGAGAGTTTCTATGCCACCAGCAAGGTGGCTTCTATGTACTTTGCAAATGCCTACAGCAAATTCACAGACTTACGATTTACGGCTCTTAGATACTTCTGTGTTTATGGCCCCCGGCAGGACTATAGAAGAACAATTCCTCCCGTGATGAGTGCGTTTATTATAAAATTTCTCAAGGGTGAACGGCCGATTATTTATGGCTCAGGTGAAAAAAGAAGGGATTTTATCCACATAGACGATGTAAATGATTTCCACTTACTATGTATATATGATTTGAAAACTGATAACAAGGTATACAATATCGGCTCAGGCAGGAATTACTCAGTCAATGAAATATACGGATTCATAAGCGACCTATTGAACGTGAAGATTGAGCCGATCCACAAAGAAGACCTGGCCGGCGAAGCAGAAATTACTTTAGCAGATACCTCAAAAACGCAAAAATTGGGTTGGGAACCAAAAATTAAGATTAAAGTAGGACTTAAAAGTATGATTGATTATATCCGTCAAGAGATGAGAAAGGGTAATATCAAGTAGCTTATATGAAAGCAATAATACTTTCCGCAGGCAAGGGTGAGCGCTTAAGAGATGTAGTGGATGATAGGCCAAAGCCAATGATTAATATAAGAGGCAAGCCTATCTTAGAGCATAATATAGATTTGCTTGGGCGTTTCGGCACAGAAGAGGTTTATATCAACCTTCACCACTTACCTGAAGTAATCAGAGATTATTTCGGTGATGGCAGCGACTGGGGTGTCAAGATTACATATTCTTATGAACATCAGCTACTCGGAACGGCAGGAGCAGTCAGAAAAATTGCCGATGATTATTGGGATTTCAAAGACCAAGAGAGGTATAAAAGCTTTTTAGTGATTTATGGTGATAATCTCATTGATTGTGATTTAGCTGAGATTATAGACTTCCACAAGAGAAAAAAAGGTCTTGCAACCATAGGATTACATAAAAAAGCAGACGTAAGGCACAGTGGGATTGTAGTGCTCGATGAAAAAAATAGAATTGTGAAGTTCATAGAGAAACCAAAGCCAGAAGAGATGATAAGTAATCTTGTAAATGCAGGACTTTACATATTAAGGTATGATATTCTAGACTATATCACCCAAGGGAAAAATCCAGATTTTGGCAGAGATGTTTTTCCCAAAGTGATAACAAAAGGCGAAAATATATTTGGTGTGGTGATCAATGGAACTGTAACAACCGTGGACACACCTGAACTTCTGGAGAAGGCAATCAGCTAACAATGTAGCAGGAAAAAACAGTAAATTATTGAAAATAAACAGGAATAGAGAGCGAAATGATTATTACTCGTACTCCCTTTAGAGTTACTTTAGGAGGAGGTGGCACGGACCTACCTTCATATTACTCAAAATATGGTGGTTTTGTTTTTGCCACTGCGATCAACAAATATATGTTCATCAACCTCAACAGGCCGATTGTGGATGACTTAGTAAGAATTAAATACAGTAAAACGGAAATAGTAAGCCACAGGGATGAATTACAACACGACATTGCAAAGGAGGCAATGAGAATAACAGGTATTGAAAAGGCCATAGAGATAATTTCGATGGCTGACGTTCCAGCCGGAACAGGCCTTGGCTCCTCCAGTTGCTACGCCGTTGGTGTACTTAATGCTCTTCACACTATGAAAAGGGAATATATTTCATTGCAGGATTTAGCAGAAGAAGCCTGTCGCTTAGAAATTGAAATGCTAAAAAAGCCTATTGGTAAACAGGACCAATATATGGCCACTTTTGGGGGCCTAATAGTATTAGAAATTGAAAAAGATGGCAAAGTAAATGTTCATAAAGTAAATGCCTCAGGAGCCACCATCGATGATTTAAATCGCAATATGCTGATGTTTTATACTAATACCTCCCGCAGCGCCGATGAAATACTTCTGGAGCAAAGCAATGGGGCAAAGGCAGAAGAAGCCAATGTGGTCGATAGTATGCATTACATAAAAGAAATTGGCTATAAAATCCTGGAGGCAGTAGAGACTGGTAACCTCATCGATGTAGGATTGCTATTTGATGCACATTGGCAATGTAAGAAAAAGATATCAGCGAAAATGTCTAATGCACATTTTGACGAGATTTATGCTATCGCCAAGAAAAACGGGGCTTTAGGAGGGAAGATTTCCGGAGCTGGCGGTGGAGGCTTCTTCGTTTTTTATGTTGAGCGAGAGCATACGAAATTTAGAGAAACTATGGCGAAATTGGGATTAAGGGAAATGCGATACAGGTTTGACTTCGAGGGGACAAAAGTCCTCGTGAATCTTATGGACGGAATAAGATAAGAAACATAATTTTAAAAAGCACAACCGTATAACCGGTATTATTGTTTGTGAAACGATTGGCCTTGACGATGGAAAAGGCGATTTTTCTTGACAGAGACGGAGTTATAAATAAAGTGGTTCTGAAAAATAACAAGCCGTTCTCGCCAAATAGATTTGAGGACTTTGAATTTCTGGATGGTGTAAAAGACATTTTGCAAAAATTCAAAGAAAAAGGATTTCTCAACATTATTATTACCAATCAGCCAGACATTGCACGTGGCAGGATGGATTGGGAAACGCTGGAAATGATGCACTGCTATACCAAAGCAAATCTGCCTGTGGATGATATATTTGTTTGCCCCCACGATGATATTGACGACTGTTGCTGTCGCAAGCCAAAGCCAGGATTACTATTTGAGGCAGCCAAGAAATGCAATATAGATTTGAAAGACTCATTCCTGATCGGTGACCAGGGGAAGGATGTGGAAGCAGGAAGATGCGCAGGATGTACTACAATCTTGATAGATTGCCCTTATAACAAGAAACAAGATTCAGATTTTAAAGTCAGCGATCTGTATTCAGCAGTAGAAATAATTTTAAATAGTTGTGAGAAAAGGTAAATATTTTGAGAGCATATATAAATAGATACCTAAAGGAGGTAGATGAGATTCTTGAGAGTTTAGACAGATCAAGGATCGAAAAAATAATAGAAATACTTATAGAATTGCGGAATAAAAAAGGAAGACTCTTTTTCCTTGGGGTCGGGGGAGGGGCAGCCAACTCCAACCATGCAGTAAATGATGCTAGGAAGATTGCAGGTATTGAAGCCTATGCTCCAACCGATAACGTATCCGAATTAACTGCGAGGGTTAACGATGATGGTTGGGGAAGTGTTTTCGCTGAATGGCTGAAAACCAGTAGATTAAATGCCGATGACGCAGTTTCTGTATTTTCTGTTGGCGGAGGCAATGAAGAAAAGAACATTAGTGCCAACATTGTCATGGCTTTAAAATATGCTAAGGAGGTTGGTGCACAGATTTTTGGCATCGTCGGAAGAGACGGCGGCTATACAGCAAAGGTCGCTGACGCTTGTATTGTCATTCCCACGATATCTTCCGATACAGTAACTGCGCACACAGAATCATTCCAAGCCTTATTGTGGCACCTTATTGTTTCCCACCCTAAGATGAAAATTGCAGAGATGAAATGGGAATCTTTTAAGTGAGAAAGGAGAAGTTTAATGAGCATATTTGTCGATTCAGGTGATATTAAAGAAATACGAAAATTTATGAAGATGGGGATATTACAAGGAGTGACCACCAACCCGACTATTCTCTTAAAAGATGGAGTCAAAGGTGGAATTGACCAGATAAAGGACCATGCAAGGGAAATTGCCGATACAATTCACCCTTATCCCATATCTATTGAAGTTACAAGCAATGAAAAAGATGAAATGGTACAGCAAGCAAGAGAGTTTTGCAGGTGGTCAGACAATATCGTTGTGAAGATAGCCATTCATGGGCCAAACGGTGAACTGGATAATCTTGAAGTTATTCATATTCTGGAGAAACAATACGATATCCGTGTAAACGTAACTGCGATGATGAGCGCTCAACAGTGTTTTTTGGCTATTTTAGCTGGTGCAACCTATGTCTCCCTCTTTGGGGGACGAGTGAACAATATGGGATATAATTGTATTGAAGAGATTAAAAAAACAAGAAAGCTCATTGATGAGTCTGCGCTGAAAGCAAAGATTATCGTAGGTTCTACGCGTGAAGTATTGAACGTTGTAGAATGGCTCATCGCCGGCGCCCATATTGTAACTGTGGCACCAAAACTGCTGGAGGGTATGATTGTACATCCTTATACCAAAGAAACCGTTCAACAATTTTTACGAGATGCCAAAAAAGCTGAAGAAACTCGGCCCGTCCGAACCGATATTAGGACACTGGCGGCAAGTGCTAAGAAAAAGGTAATCACAGAATTGTAGGAATAAATTATGAGGGCCTTGACTAATCCTCGAATCAGTAGTTATTGTGCGCGGCGAAAATCCTACTTTTCAGGCAAATTGATAAAACATTGGTGCTTTTGGTCCGACTATATCTTGAGATTGTTCCGAAGGGATTGTGGTCATTTCTTGGGCAGTTTAGTGCATGAAGCGGTGGTACTGGATGAGCCAACGACAAAACTTGACAATCCGCTCGAACATCATCCGTACTCCTCGGTCAGTGAGTTAATCAAAAAAAGCCGACGAGTACTCCGCGTTGGGCGCACGGGTAATGAAAGCAAAAGATAAAGAATGTTCCTACTGCACTGCATTGAGCCACAGTACATTGGCTTTTTTTAAGACATACTTTTTGAAAATGGGAATTCTGGACGGCTGGATGGGCCTTGTTATAGCGTATTCAAATGCGGTCGGGGCCTTTTATAAATATGTGAAGTGCATTGAAATGAAGGAACAACAGCAATGACACCTACAGTTGCGGTCATTGTTTCGACATATAACGCCCACGAATACTTAGCCAAAGTACTTGACGGCTACCTGGCCCAAACCAAGCCACCAGACGAATTGGTTGTCGGTGACGACGGCTCCGACAGCCGCACCGCCGAGGTAGTCTCGGTGTATGCTTCAAAAGCCGAATTTCCCATTCGTTACGTCTGGCAGGAAGACCACGGATTTCGCGTGGCCAAGGTACGCAATAAAGCAGTCAAGGCCTCTTGTGCCGAATACCTAATCATAACCGATGGTGATTGCGTTCCCCACAAACGTTTTGTCGAAGACCACATTAGAGTTATGAAAACCGGCTACTTCGTTCAGGGCAAAAGAATGATGGTGTCAGAAAAGGCCTCCGCCTCTTTCGGTCATCCGGGATTGCAAGAACTTGTTAAGATGTGTCTGAAAGGCCAGGTCGCAGGAGCCCATCACCTATTGCGTATTCCCGGTTTTACGATTCGAAATAAAGGTCTTCGTGGTACAAAAACTTGTAATTTTGCTTTGTATCGCAAGGATTTTTACGCAGTAAACGGTCTCAACGAAGACTTCATCGGCTGGGGCAGATCAGACTCGGAACTGGCCGTAAGACTTTTCAAATATGGCCTCAAGCGAAAAAATGTCCCCTTTTCGGCAATCGTGTTCCACCTGTGGCATGAGGAAATTGTAAACGAAACTATAGAAAGAAATGAAATGATACTGGCCGAGGCGATAAAATCACCCCACTCTTATTGCAAGAATGGAATTTGCAAGAAGGCATAGAATCTCCAGCGTATATGATGAAGGAATTACACAAATTGTTATATTGAGAAATTCTGATGTTAAGAGACGTACTGGCTATTGAATAAAACCCCACTTTCATTGCAAAAATTATAATAGCCATTTATGGAGATGCAAGTTATTTTGGATTGAAAGGATAGGTCATCTATGAAAAGGCCAGGTTTAACAAAACGAGTCCTTGTAACCGGTGGAGCAGGATTTCTCGGCTCACATCTTTGTGAGAGATTGCTTGCTGAGAAAAATGAGGTAATCTGTGTTGATAATTTTTATACAGGCCAGCGATCCAATTTAAAGTCATTACTCTCAAACCCAATGTTTGAGATACTGCGGCATGATATCTGCTTTCCTTTGTATGTTGAAGTTGATGAGATTTACAACCTTGCCTGTCCTGCATCACCGGTACACTACCAGTTTGACCCGGTTCAAACGACAAAGACATCTGTACATGGGGCCATAAATATGCTGGGTCTTGCCAAACGGGTCAAGGCCAAGATACTCCAAGCCTCAACATCGGAAGTATATGGTGATCCTTTAAGACATCCCCAAGTCGAAAGCTATTGGGGTAATGTAAATCCTATTGGGCATAGATCCTGTTATGATGAAGGCAAGAGGTGTGCTGAGACGCTTTTCTTCGATTATTACAGGCAGTATCATCTGCAAATAAAAGTTGCCAGGATTTTTAACACATATGGGCCGAGGTTGCTACCACACGATGGGCGTGTTGTAAGCAGTTTTATCGTGCGGGCTTTAGCAAACAAAGAACTGGAAGTTTATGGTGACGGTACACAGACGAGGAGCTTTTGTTATATTGATGATCTTACAGAAGCTTTAGTGAGTCTTATGAAAAGTGGAGGTGACTTTACCGGCCCTGTCAACATAGGGAATCCAGCCGAGATATCTATCCTTGAACTTGCACACAAAATAATCGAACTGACAAAATCAAAATCTAAAATTGTCTTTAAGCCTTTGCCCAGTGACGATCCTGCACAACGTCAGCCGGATATCTCGCTGGCAAAAAAAGTTCTGAAATGGCAACCACGAACAAGTTTAGATGACGGACTAAGGAAGACTATTCAGTACTTCAGGAAATTCCTGAGCTGACGTTGTATCATGTTAGAGAGTTTTTTTACCTATCCTTATTCTAAAACACAACTAGTATGGTCTTGACCAAGATATATGTTATTATTATTATGTTACAATATTGTAATCTTTGTCTGAGAGTAGATGGGATTTGTAAGAAGACATCGAACCTCCGGCGGATATGATTAAGGAATTGTACGAATTCTTGTTAAGAAGTTCTAAGGAAATTTTTCAGTGACCTCACTACCAAAAAATTTTAGGAATTTTGCAGTTGGACTGGTCGAAACGACGAAGAACATGGAAGGGTTTCTCTCTGGGAAAGAAATGAAGTTTCTTGCATTATTAGCGGCCTGCCCAACCACCAAAGGAGAAATACTGGAGATAGGAAGCTTCAAGGGTAAGCCGACTATAATACTTGTCAAAAGCGCATTACTGACTGCTGAGACTAACATTGTGGCCGTTGACCCTTTAACCTCACCGTCAACTACCGACCCGGACTTGCAAGGTGAAGAATCATGTTTGAAGGACTTTCAAACCAATCTGAGGAATACAGGTGTTGAAAAATGTGTTGAATTTCATCATAAGTGCTCTTCTGAGCTTGCTAAAGTCTGGAATAGAGATATTAGGATACTCTGGATCGATGGTGACCACACATATTCCGGGGCAAAGTCAGACTTTGATATGTTTTCCCAATATTTATCAGATGGAGCAATTATTGCAATACACGATGTTTTCCACGTCTCGCATGGTTTTGAAGGACCCATTAGAATTTTTATAGAAGATGCTCTTCTCTCGAAACATTTTGGTCCTGCGGGAATGTGCGGTTCCATCGGCTGGTCCCAATATTTCAAAGATTCAAATATCGCTTGGAAATTCAAATACACAAAAATTAAACTTTATAAAAAACTAAACAGGCTGCTCCCCTATTCTGTTCTTAACGACGACATAAAAGGGTTTACTAAAATAAAATACAAAGTTCTTCGATCAAGGATATCTCATCGGGATGCCAATCCATCAAAATGGCTAAAAGAAGTAATATTTATTAAATAAAACCCTGCTCTTTATTAAATACCTACTGATTATGACAAGGCTAATTTGTATAAAGACCATTCAACATCATACGCATGTGTTAGTGCAAAAGCTTTACGCGATAATGAACAGCAACACATCAGACAAGCTCCAAGTTTTTCTTCTTATTTTATTAGCATTTTGGCTACCACTTTCCATTACGTTGTCCCAGACTTTCTATGTTCTGGCCTTTGCGGTCTGGCTAACAAAAATGGTCGTCTGCAAAAAGCCTTTTCGTCGCACCAAATTGGAAACTCCCATCGTAGTCTTCGCCATAGTATATATTGCAGCGATTCTCTTTTCGCCCTATCCCTCAGAAAGCGCCGAGATTCTAAGAAAGCCTATTCTTTTTGGGTTGTTCTTTGTCTTAACCAATAGTTTGGACTCCGAAATCGAAAAACATCGTCTGATAGATGTCTGGCTCTTAGGCGCAGTTATAGCCTCTGTATGGACTATTATAGACTATTTCAGAGGTACTCCTCGCCCGGGCGGCTTATTCGGCTGTATAACTTTTGGTCATTTTGCAGTGATGTTTTTAGGCGTGAGTTTAGCGCTGATAGGATTAAAGAGTTGTGAGCGCACGTCTATCCTTTCGGTATTAACCTTCATAGTCGGCGTTATTGCTTTGTTTTTAACCTGTACCCGTGGGGCCTGGATAGGTTTTATTGCCGGCTTAGTCTTCTTCCTTGTTATAAAGCGAAAGTGGTTTGCTTTAGCTACTTCTGCGATCACACTTATATTGATTGTTTCAGTTTTGTTTACTCACTTTCCAAATTCCAAGCCGGGAAAAGCTGTCAGAAGTCTCTTGCGGCCTTTTGACAAGCAGGTGCCTCGCGTAGTTGGTTCCAATTTGCCGCATTGGTATAAGTGGAAAGCCTCCTGGGAGATGTTTAAGGAACACCCACTGTTCGGCGTAGGACCTCGCCGATTCCAAAAAGAATTACCCAATTATCTCCCCGAAGAAGTTAAAGCGAAAATTTTTAATCACCGCACTTTCGGCCACGCCCACAGCATTTATTTTGACTACTTAGCTACAATGGGGGCTGCAGGTTTCTTAGCGTTGCTTTTTTTCTTTTTTACGGTCTTTCACCTTTTGATCTCAAAATACAAAAGCTGTGATTCAACCTTTGACAAGAGTTTGGTTTTAGGCGTGCTGATAGCAGTCATTTCTTTTTGCGCAGGCGGTCTTACTCACCAAAGTTCTCACGATTCAGAAATTTTGTTTAATCTGTGCTTTTTATTAGGACTGGTACTGTAAAGAGATGGACTACTATTTTTATATCGCGTTGATACTAATTATATCGCAACTGGTTTTTTTAAACCAAATACGGCGCAATTATCGCGATGCATTAGCCCAGCCCACAAAGCAATGCGCTGTCTATCAGCCGCGCACCGCCCTTATCGTACCGTGCAAAGGCCTGGAGCTTGAATTTGAAAAAAACATCGCTTCATTTTTTAATCAGGACTACGATGACTATCTTCTGTGGTTTGTCGTTGCCGATAATGCGGATCCAGCGTACGACCAGTTGTGCCGATTAAGAAATCAGCTCAGCCAAAGCTCAAAGGCACGGGATGTTCAAATATTTGTTGCGGGCCAAAGCCAATTCTGCAGTCAAAAAATCCATAATTTGCTCTACTGCTACGAGCGCATTGGTGATGACGTTGAAGTGATGGCCTTTGCTGATTCAGATGTGTGCGTCCGTCCCGACTGGCTAAGTCACATAGTTTATCCGCTACGAGAGTCCAAACATGGTGCTACCAGCGGCCATCGATGGTTTGTGCCTAAAACAAACAACCTCGCGTCTTTGGCCCTCTCAGCAATAAATGCCAAGGTTGCTCAACTGCTTGGCAACCCCCATTTCAATCAGGCCTGGGGCGGGTCTATGGCTATTCGCGTCGAGGTCTTTCGTCAAATCGGTCTTGACAAGATCTGGCCAAAAGCGTTTAGCGATGATTTGTCGCTTAGTTGTGCCGTTAAGAAAGCCGCCCTGAAAATCGTTTATGTCCCTGCCTGCCTCGCGGCTTCATACGAATCGGCCACCTGGGGTGAGCTTCTAAAATTTGCCCGGCGGCAGTTTCTGATAACTCGCATAAGTGCCCCAAGAATCTGGTGGTTCGGGTTGTGCGGCAGTCTATATTCAGTACTGGGCTTGTGGGGCACAGCCGCTCTGGCGGTCTATGCTGTAGCGATTGGAGAAGAAAACCTACTACTTTTTGCTGCAGTGCCTATCCTGTTTTTCGTAAGTCAGATGGTCCAGGCGATATTGCGACAGAGAATGGTCGATACATTGCTGAAAAAAGACCGCCACAAAATGAAGCTCGCTATGGCCGCTGATATCCTGGCCTACTGGGTATGGTCGCTACTGCTGCTATTTTTTATTATCTCCTCGGCTTTTGGCAAGACTATTTGCTGGCGGGGCATACGCTATAAACTGCTGGGTCCAACCAAGACTACCGTGCTTAGTCATAATGGCTAACAAAAAAGTGCTAAGTATGTACGGGCGGTTTTTCCCAGGTAAAGTGTTATAATAAACTGTAGATCGGGCAGCGGTGGATTACGGAACGTCGTTAGTTAATTTTTCGTCGTCATAAGCGGGGAAAATGCCATGGGCAAAAAGAGGCAGGCGAGGATGCTTTGAGAGTTTGTTTTGGCAGCAAATTGGACCTTGAATTCCACAGGCCAAAGATGCCAGAGGGATGAGCTGAGATGGTGTCAAAATGCAGGTTGTGTGGTTCGAAGAAGTTGTACCTGTATTATACCGAAGGTAACGACGACCGGTTCAGGTACTATAGGTGTCCGGACTGCAAACTTGTCAACTACGATATGTCTACGGGACTGGACCAACAAAAGCATGTGAAGGACTTTATTGACCCCAGAAACCATAAGTATAAAGCTAACATCAAACAAAAGCAAACATATAACTTTATCAAAAGATATATCACCAAGCCGGGCAATTTGCTGGACATCGGCTGCAATAACGGAGGCCTGTTACTTCTTGCGCGTGAGGACGGCTGGAAGGTCGTAGGTATAGAATTGTTCAGCTCCTTAGCTGATTCCATAAAAAAGGCGACAGGTATCGATGTCAAAGTCTGCGACTTTCTCGAATATGAAGCTGGAGAAGATGAGTCTTACGACCTCATTATCCTTAGACACGTCTTGGAACACCTGCCTGACCCCATTCTGGCAATGAATAAGATTCATGCATTATTAGAGAGCAACGGTTGTGCCGTCCTGGAGTTTCCCAATACAGATAGCACTGATTTGAGATTCAAGTGGTTCTTGCGAAGAAAAGGTATCTACCAGAGGGAATTTTCGCCAGATTACGTTCCGTACCACTGCAATGAATTTTGTAAGGAGTCGTTTGAATTCCTATTGGCAAAAACGGGGTTCAGGTTAGTAAAATGGCAAACTTATTCGTCAAACGAATTGCTTTCCGGGCTTTACAATGTTCTTCGGTATGGAAACAAAGCAAGAGCTGTGATAAGGAAAACCAATACGATAGAAAATAAATAGACTGATAAAGTCCGGACGAGACAGCTCTCATAGGGGGATTTGAGCTTGAATCTACTTGCGGCCCTTTAGCGAGGGCGCACACCCACATGCGGCAGAAACGTCAGGGCCGAGACGAGACATGAGAATGTTATTATGTGAGAAAAGTAAGGCTTCTACCTTACGACTTTATAATGATGCGGGCCAAAGATGCGTCTTCCCAAGCTTCTCTCGATAAACCATTCAAAATCTTGGAATAGGCTTTTTAAGGTCGGTTTGTAGTAGCACCTGGAAGGGTCAAAAGTCCAATCGTGTTTACTTATTCTGTCCTGCATTACTTTGGGATGGGAAGTGTTGAAAGCTGAGAGATACTTACGATTTATGTTATGAAAGTCAAAGCTTTCGGTTTCCATTTTTGAAATTTCCTTCTTGCTGTGCCAATACCTGGCCGTTGATACTTTTTGCTTTTTCATCATTTCAGGGCTTCTTGCCCAGCCATAATGATAAATATGAGCTCCAATATTAGCCACTTTTAGCAGGCGCATTCTCCTTCTATCGCCAATATAAAAACTCTGGGCATCATTGGCAGAATAGACATTTATGCCGTTTCTGACTATTCGCACGCCACCCGGTGGCCATCTTCGGTCTATCCGGTGGAAGCTATAACCGCCATAAAAATGGTAATATTTGAGCAAAAGCCCTTCCACCTCCAAATCGTCAGCGTATTTTAACATTGCTTCTTTAATCTTCGGTAGATCTTCTTCGTGAACGACCTCGTCCGCCTGCAGGAAAAATATCCAGTCTCCCTGGCAGGTGAACAGAGGGATATCGGCAAACTGGTCGTATCTCCAGCCGCCCGGCTTGATTCTTTTAGGATACCAAGGCGTGGTGATGATTTTTATTTTATCATCTATCGACCTTATTACATCTATAGTTCCGTCATCGGGCAGACCAACATTTACTATAAACTCGTCGCATATCGGCAACATGGATTTAATACTCGCAACGACCGGATAGTCCAATTCGAGGGCGTGATAAACAAAAGTAAAACCGCTGACATTCATTTTTTGTGCCTGGCCTCCCAAAGTAGATAGATAAACACAGGTAAAATCTTATCTTTATTCATGTCGATTCTCGGCAGCGCAAAACCTTGAATGTCACTTATACCATTTTTCGTGGAGAAAGCGACTTTGTAAGTTTGTTGCACCATTTGTTTAACGGTGTCATTAAAAGCCCCGTAAGGGTAACTAAATGAGTCAATTCGTTTTCCCAGCAGCTCTTCTAAAACCGTCTTTGACCATTTAACTTCTTTTTCCAATTCATCGGCATCGAGCTCTATCAGCGACCTGTGTGAAAACGAATGTGACCCAAAATCAATACCGGCCTCGGCCATTTCTTTTATCTGCTCTGCCTTTAAAATAGGCTCTGGGTCATCGTCCCAGAGACAGGTTTTATTAATGCAATCAGCAACCAAAAAAACAACGGCTGTAAAATTGTATTTCTGCAAAACGCCAAAGCCGTGTGTATAAACGCTCTCGTATCCATCATCAAACGTAATGCATATCCTTTTATCCCTGGCCGGCGTCGGCTGCTTTGCGGAGCCTATTAAATCACTCAAAGGAACGGTCTGGTAGCCGTGCTTAAACAGGTATTTCATCTGCCGGGCAAACATCTTGTCAGGAATATATTGGCCCTTAAATCTACTCTTGCGAGCGGGAGTACCAATCCGATGATACATTAATATTGGAATCATTGAGTTTTGCCAAACTTTAGATATAATCAAGCCAAACTGACCGGTTTTGGGCAGATTTTAGGCATAATCAGGCAAAAGTCAACCCCGTTAGAAATTTCCACTGTGGAATTTTCAGCGGATGGTATGATATAATCTCTCGTTATTGAATTTCTAACGGGGTAAAGGATATTTATAACTTTGTACTTTGTGACGAATACTCTGTAGCTCAGTGACCAACAGACCGGACTTGCATATACAATACAGGCTTTAAGCAAAATGAGATTCATTATTTTAATCATTGGCTCCTATCTGCTCGGCTCGATACCCTTTGGGCTGCTCATTGCCAAAGCACATGGCAAGGACTTGCGCTCGATAGGCTCGGGCAATATCGGTGCAACCAACGTTTCCCGCGCCCTCGGCAGGAAATGGGCCTATATTTGCTTTGGGCTCGATGTGCTTAAAGGCCTGCTGCCAATGCTGGCAACATTATCTCTTGCCAGACCTTTATCCCCTCAATCACAGACCGAAGGAGTTGCTCTGCTCTGGTTATGGCTCGCGGTAGGTTGTGCCGCCATATTGGGCCATATCTTCCCAATATACCTGAAACTCAGAGGCGGTAAAGGCGTTGCAACCAGTTTCGGCGTAGCACTGGGCCTTTGGCCTTATTATACAATTTGCGCCTCGTTCGCCGCTGCGGTATGGGCTGTGGTTGTTTCGATATGGCGGTATGTCTCGCTGGCGTCGATTGCTGCCTCGGTTACTTTTCCCCTCGTTCTGATTTTAGCAATAATCCTGACGCCCGGCTGGGATTTTGTTAATCTCTGGCCCCTGCTTGTAGCGGCAACTGCGATACCGCTGATGGTCATTGTCCGACACCGTGAAAATATAAAAAGGCTAATCGCAGGAACAGAAAGCAAAATCTCAAAAGATAAAACAAACCCGCAGTAGTTAAAATTTAGCCGTGGGTTTTGACGCTGGGCCTAAGCCTGAGAGGAATTCTCGGTAGTCTGATATGAGGGGGTCCTCGGTACTTTCCATCCAGGCGAGCAGCTCCTGATGCATTGTAGCTAATTGCTGCTGATATATCGTCTCATCGGCCAGGTTGTGCAGCGCATCAGGGTCGTTTTCGAAATCGTATAATTCCTCCGGCACGCGATAGAGAAATAGCTGAACCCTCGCTGCAATACCGGGGTCGGTGTTTGCCGCTCGCTTCATAGCGTTCATCGTCAGGCCCGACTGCGATTCGTTCTTGAATACGGTCTGTCCATCAGACCAGGAGTTGTAGATGTATCCGAATTTTTTGTTCTGAACGCACCGCATCTCGTAACGGCGCTTGGCGGAGGTCTCGTGAAAGACAGTGAAGACCTTGTCGCGGCTGCTCTGTCCGGCGCCAGTCAACAGCGGCACAAACGAGGTTCCATCCATCCCCCAGACTTGGGGCAGTCCCACGGCATCCAGAATCGTAGGCATGTAGTCAATGCCGGAAATGAAATGCTCGGTATCAACGGTTCCCGGTTTGATAACACCCGGCCAGCGGACTACCCACGGCGTCTTCGTGCTGTTTAGATAGCAGTTGGTTTTGGCAAAGGGCAGCGCTATGCCGTTGTCCGAGAGAAACATCACAAGCGTGCTGTCCTCGAAGCCGGTATCCTTGAGTGCGCGCAGCACCTGGCCGACCGTCTGGTCGCAACGGTGGACAGATGTGAAGTATTCCGAGACCTCCTGACGAACATCGGCCAGTTCCGGCAGAAAGCCGGGGATTTCGGCCTCCTCAGTCGTAATCTTTCGGCTGTACGGCAGATGTGTCTTCCATTTGCTCTGTTCCTGTTGACTGCCGGCGAAAGGCCGATGAGGGTCCTGGGAATTGGCCATCAGGAAGAACGGCTTGCCCGTGGCGGCAGCGTCTTCGAAAAATTTCCTGGCGTATTTGTAGTAGAGCGAAGGGTCGCGGCCTCTGCCAAGCTCCCCGCCCTGAATATAGTAATCCCAGCAGAATTTCGCCCTGGGGGTCAGGTGAGAGTTCTTGGCCATGATTCCGTTGAGGTAACCGGCCGAATGGAGCTGCTCCTGTAGGGTGGGGACGGCTGGGTCAATCGGTTCGAAGCCCTCGGCGCCATTGCGGTGCGGGTATCGGCCGGTCATCAGCACCGAGCGGCTCGGCTGACAGACGGCAATTGTAATATGCGAATGAGTAAAACGCAGTCCTTGTGCGGCAAGGCGGTCGATATTCGGCGTGATATCGGGTATACCACATCCATAGACTCCCGGCGAGTCGTAGTTCATGTCATCGGCCGTGATAAGAAGTATGTTAGGACGCTCGGCGCCGGCGCGGACTTCCAGAGCCCGATTCGATAGCATAAATCCACCCGCCCCAACTGCCATACATTTCTTCAAAAAATCACGTCGCTTCATAAAAGGCTCCATATTTGTCGTTCGGCTTCGCCTTTTTTATCTCAGCTATTGTCTTGCCTGTTCTTCGGGCCAAGTTACGGGTTATAATCAGGGTTGAGCTCGGTAGGGACCGGCGCATTTACCGCTTTGCGCCAGGCAAGCATCAATTTATGTAGTTCGCTTGTTTTTTCGGGCATTATATCGGCGAGGTTGTTCCGTTCAGATATATCTTCCTTCAGATTGTAAAGCTCCAGTACGCCATCTTCAAAATACTCGATGAGCTTCCAGTGGCCTGCTCGCACGGCCGCACCGGGCCGCGTCCTAAAATAAGGGTCTCTGGCCCCTTCGGCCTTTCCCTGGAGATAAGCAGGGAAATGCCAGAAGATGGCCTTGCGATTCAGACTCTTCTGGCCTTTGAGAAGCGGCACGATGCTTTTGCCATCCAACAGTTTTCCTCGGGGCCTGGGGACGCCGGTCATTTCAAGAATCGTCGGATACAAATCAATGCCGATTACCGGTGTATCACAGATTGTTCCAGCTTTGACAACGCCGGGCCAACGAACGAACATCGGCTCACGAATTCCCCCTTCGTATAGCATTCCCTTGCCACCTCGGAGCGGCTCATTCGAAGTTATGCCCTTGACACCGCCGTTGTCAGAAAAGAAAAAAACAATTGTGTTATCGCTAAGGCCCGACTCATCGAGTTTGTCTATAATGCGCCCAACGCCCTGGTCGGTACTTTCAATCATAGCGGCGTATTTGGGATTGACCTGTCCATTGGAGCCAGCCTTTTTCTTATACTTCTTAATTAGCTCGGGCTTGGCGTGCAGGGGCGTGTGAACGGCATAATGCGGCAGGTAGAGAAAGAAAGGCCTGCCCTTGTTGGTCTCAATGAAATCCAATGCCTCATCTGTGAGCCTGTCGGTGAGGTATTCGCCCGGCGGACCATCGGGAAGTTCAGGATTACCATAGGGGACAAAATAGCCCTTCGCGGGAGAGCCTGCGCTGTAGCCGCCGACATTGACGTCGAAGCCCTGACCTCGGGGACCGAACTGCGGGTCATCACCAAGATGCCACTTACCGATACTGGCGCTGACGTAGCCAGCCGGCTTGATAGCCTCAGCAATGGTTACAATCTTCGAATCAAGAACTGTGGTATTGGCTATCGGGATAAGTTTCCTTAACTTCGACGACCCTCGACTTGAGGTGTTAACGGTGTAAACACCGTGCCTGGGAGTGTACTGGCCCGATAGCAGGCAAGCTCGTGACGGAGCGCAGTTTGGCCCATTGGCGTAGGCATTAGTGAAGACCATGCCCTGACCGGCGAGCCTGTCAATATTCGGCGTCTCGTAATACCGACTGCCCATAAAGCCAACGTCCCGCCAGCCCATGTCATCGATGAAGATCAAAACAATGTTCGGCTGTTTTCGACCGCTACGGGCTTGCAGAGAGCTGCCGGACAGCACACAGCCGGCCGCTGCAACAGCACAATTCGATAGCGCAAATCCTTTGGCCGCTACAGCACAACTCTTCAAAAAATCACGACGGTTCATAATAACTTAATGTAAGCTTAATGAGTGTTTGGAGCCTCCCAGCCGGCCAGTTCGTTCTTTGGTTCGGCAAGGGCCCCGCCCTCGGGTACGTCCAGACCCGCCGCCCAGTAAATGCCGTTCATGAGCAGGCGTCGCACCGCATATTCTTCAAAATCCTTCGGGTGGCCAAGCGTCATGAAAAATACGCGGGCACCTCTGTAGCTCTTAATCCAGGCAATGGGCTGCGTCAGAGGGTACTTGTCCCGGTCCTTGGTCTTGTTCGAATTGATTGCCCTACCAACCAGCAGCGGTTTGCAATCACCGACCAGCGGTGTGACATGATACAGCCACGAACTGCAGGGGAATGACCCGTATATCCCGCGCAAAATCGGGTGCCATGCCATCTCCGGGATGATGGAGACCTCCGTAGAGGATTCGTGGCCGTGGTGAACAATCCATTTCTGCCCGAATACATCGCGCCCGAAGCCGTCGTTGTACTTTGCGTTTTTGTGCCCGGGCGGATAGCGAAAAGCATGTGTACTGGTGCGCAGGCCTACGATGGGCTTGCCTGAATTGACGTAGTCGAGAATCAGCTTCAGCTGCTCATCCGGCAATGCGCGAAACCGAACGAAGAAGACCACCACGTCCGCCGTCTTCAGTGCCTCAAGCCCTTCGATATTCTTTTGGTACTTGGGGTTGCGCTGGCCGGTCGCAGGGTCAACGGCGTAAACTACCGTGCATCTGAATTGTTTTTTGTGCCCAAGCAATTGCGCAATAAACGGCATTGTAATCTCTGAGCGGTACTCGTCGTCGCCGGTAACGAACACTATGTGAGGCGCTTTGGCCTTGCGAGCCCTGGCTGCCACCGACGATGAGCCGACAGTAAGGCCCGCAGCGGCCAGAATCCCCATAAATTCTCTTCGCGACAAATCATTACTCATTGTTATAAACCTCCTGACTGAGCCGTAAAGACTGATTAAAACTAATCTTGTGTAACCATACTGCCACCATTCTAATATGGCTTCATTTAAATTTAAAGACAAAATGAACATACTATTAACAATAAATAAATCCGGTAAGCCCGGCTGCAAACAAACGAATCTACCTGTTTTCAAACACCTACTCGGCCGACACACGCACTTTGTCATCCTCGGTCAGATTGCCGGCTGGTTTATCCTATTTTTGCGCGCGATAAGCACCAACGGGAAAATATAAAAAGGCTGATTGCGGAGACGGAGAAAAGAATGCAAAAAGGCAGGCCAAAAACACGCCGCGACCAATTCTGCAGAGGTATAAAGACTATATCAGCCGCACGGCAAGTAATAATAAAACCAAGGGGAGTGAACCAATCCCAAGCAATATCTAATCCGTTATCTGGAGCACTTTCCTATCGGCCCCAAATAACCATCGGCGAGACAGCTCACCAATTACTATATGACCGGTACCCCCCCTGGCAGCGCTGTCCCCCTATTCAGCGCTACTCTATACTTTGTCACCATCCAGCAGTATCTTGACAAATTCACCAAACTTGGCCGTAACAAGAATAAAATCGGTATGGACGGCTGGACGAAGCTGTTGTTAAGGACCAACAGCAAAACCGAGCATTGAACCGGTTCGTTTTTCGCTTACACAAATTCAAAAAAAAGGCGAGACTTTGCCCTCCGACCCAAATAAACCTCGGCGAGTTAGCTTGCCAATCACCTTGTGACTGGTGCCCTTTACTTAACAACCGGCCAGCGATATTTCGCAGCCTTTCTTTTCCTTTCCCCCCCAAAACCCGCCTCCTTGTACGGAGGCGGGTTCTGCGCTACTTACGTCGTAATGTATATCGGCGAGGTCAGAAAAAAAGCAAATAGGATTTTCCTAAATACGGGCTTCGCAAAACCTATTATCGGACAAGCAAGAGAATGGGGCCTGAACCGATCGAAACGGGTATGTCGGCAATTTCCGGGGGGGTTGGTGACAGATATATAGCTATCTGGTCCAATATAACGACAGCAGGCGCAGTATCAATGACGATAAAGCTATTTGGCAGCACCTGCGGATTGGTATCGGTCCGGCCTGGAGCACTCACACTTCCAAAGAGGTCAGTCCGCTGAGGATGGCAATTTTGACAAGCTCGGCTATGCTGTGGGCATGCAGCTTTTCCATAATTTTGCGGCGGTCCGCCTCGATGGTCTTGGTGCTCACGTGCAGTTCCAAAGCAATATGCTTTGTGTTCTTTCCTTCACTTACGAGCTGAAGCACTTCGCGCTCTCTGGCTGTCAAAGTCTCTAACGGCGACTCGGTGCCGCCGGACAAGTGCTTTACGTAATCGCTGACTACCACGCCGGCTACTCTCGGGCTGAGGTGCTTATCACCGGCAGCGACTCTTCGTATCGCTTCAATCAGCTCATCGACCGGACTTTCCTTTAATACGTAGCCCGACGCTCCGGCCTTAAGCATGTCGGCGACAAATGCCCTCCTCGAGTGCATGGACAGCCCAATGACCCTGACTTTCGGGAACCCGCGAACAATCTTCCGCGTGGCGTCCGCTCCGTTCAAGTTCGGCATAGATATATCCATAACGACGATGTCCGGCAAAAGCTGACGCACAAGGTCAAGCACTTTTCGGCCATCTTCGGCCTCGCCAACCACCTCGATATCCGGTTCTTTCTCAAGCAGAGAACGCAGACCCTGCCGCACAATTTCGTGGTCATCGGTTAATAAAATCCTTATACTCATTCTTCTGCTCTACGTTAATCTATTCTTTTTTTTAGCGGCGCCATCATCGTAACCTTGCACCCACGGCCAAGTTCGGATTTAATCTCAAGATGTCCCCCCAACTGTTCCAGACGCTGTCGAATACTGAAAAGCCCGAATTCAGCTCTTTTAGTCGCCATTGACATCGTCTCGGCAAGTTCAAAGCCCCCTCCATCATCTTCAACACTAACCTGTATCTTTTTGCCAACTCTGCGGATGGCAACTTTCACTTTATGTGCGTGCGCGTGCTTAACAACATTGATAAGCAGCTCTCGCACATTGCGGAACAAAAGGACGCTGATATCGTCATCCAGCGGTTTAGGCCGGCCATCATCTTCGAACTGCGTTGCAATACCGTGGCTATCCTGGATCTGTTCGGTAAGCCATTCTGCCACGGCTGTCTCAAAACCTAACTCATATAGTATAGGAGAGCTCAGGTCAAATGTCAAAGTTCTCGTGTCCGCAATTGTCTGGGCAAGCGAATTGCAGATTTCACCTAATGTATCATCAATTTTTTTGCCGTACTCTGATTTGCGAAGCGCTTCCAAATTCATCTTCGAAATGACCAGCGACTGGCTGATTCGGTCGTGCAACTCTGTGGCGATGCGGTGCCTTTCACGCTCCTCAGCAAGCAACAATTCTGAAGCAAGTGACTTAAGCTTCACTTGGTCCTCAAGAAGTTTTTGCTCCGCCTTCTTGCGCTCTGTGATGTCCCGGGCGAAGGCGAAGTCGGCTGTTTCCCCCTCATATGTGATTAGGCCTCCACTAACCTCAATATGCACATTGGTGCCGTCCTTGCGCCTGACCACTGTCTCATATGTCGAGCCGATTTCCTCGCCTGCCATACGCCGCTTGTAGATGTCAGTCACCTTGGGAAGCTCGTCGGGATGGACATAACGGGCAAAGGGCGTGTTTATCATCTCTTCAACGGTGTAGCCTATTATTTCTGTAGTACGCGGATTAACGTACTTTAGCAGCCCATCCTGAAGGATGGCAATGCCGTCATTTGCCCGCTCAACGACGTTGCGCAGTTTCTCCTCGCTCTCCCGCAGTGCTTCTTCTGCCTTCTTGCGCTCGGTGATGTCTCTTACTACAGATATAACGCTGGCAAGTTTCCCTTCTTTATCCCACAGGTTGCGTATGTTAAGCGTTGCAGAGAATTCTGTACCGTCCTTTTTCAGACCGGCGATCTCTAAATTCTTAATGACGTGTTTTTTCTTCCTTATGGATTCGACAAAGATGTTTTGGGCTTTTGGAATATCTCGTTTTGCGACAAATTCAATAAACTGTTTCCCGACCATTTCATCTGGTGAATAATTATGGATTTTAGCTAAAGCCTTGTTAACTTGAATGAGAACTCCGTTGGCATCTGTAATACTAACACCGTCAACCATTGTCTCAATATAAGTTTCCAATTTCTTTCTTTCAGCTTCTATCTTTTCCTCTGCCCTCTTGCGCTCGGTGATGTTTATGTCCGTCCCAAGGATGGCGGTTTCCCCGCGATATGTTATCAATGTTGACATGTGGAGCATCTCAATTCTTTCGCCAGCTTTGGTAATTAGGGCATATTCGATTGGAGTACTCTCTTTATCTTTCGCATGCCTGACGTAAATTTTCTCGACCAAATCTCTATATTCCGGTGCGACAATGGATAGGAAGTCAAAGTCATTAGAGTAGAATTCTTCTTTTCTGTATCCCATAATCTCAACACATTTCTTATTAACATAGATTACTTTTCTATGTTGATTTATAAAAATCATATTAGGAGACAGTTCTGCAAGGTTTCTGAATTTCTCCTCACTTTCCCGCACAGCCTCATCGGCGCGCTTGCGCTCGGTGATGTCGGAGCTGAAGACAGCGAGCCTTTCTACTCTTCCATCGGCATTGAAGACCGGATAGATACTGCTATCTAAGTGCCTTCCCTGCCGTATATCTTCGAAACGTAGCGGCTGACCAGACCGAATTACGTTATCACCTTGTGCTTTGCGCTTTGCTGCGACGTCAGGCGACAGCAAATCATAGACGCACGAGCCAATGAGCTCATCGACACGCTTGTCAAATCTCTTGGCAAACGTTTCGTTCAACGCAAGCATGGTTCCTTCAGTATCGATTAGAAACGCCAAATCGTATGTCGCGTTCAAGATGGCCCGTGCCGTCTCCTCGCTTTCCCGCAGCGCCTGCTCGGCGCGCTTTCGCTCGGTGACATCCCTTGCTACCACATAATAGAGTCTCTGTTGGTCGATTATGACAGGATAGGCACAGCTTTCAAAGGTCAAGTACTGGCCTTTAGGGACTTTATATCGATACTCAAGATTCTTTATATTAGCTGCTCCGGAAATCAAATCTTGCCAGGATTCAGCGACCCTTTCACGGTCATCAGGATGGATGCTGCTAAATGGATCCGCCTTGTATTCTGATTCGGCACCAAAGATTTTCCTCCATGCGGGATTTGCCCATAATGTCTTGGCATCGGCGTTTGCGAGGGAGATCAAGTCATAGGCCCCCTCAAATAGCAGACGGAGCTTTTGTTCACTCTCTCGCAGCGCCTGCTCGGCGTGCTTGCGCTCGGTGATGTCTCGGATTGTGCCCACTACGAACTTTTTTCTGGTTACAGAATCGGTAAATAGTGATTTCTTGGTTGAAATCGTGTGTAATTTACCGTGCCATGTAATTTCTTCTTCATTTATATCTGTTTTTCCGCTTCTAAGAACAGAATCGTCTCTTCCCCAGAACACGTCAGCTTGTTCTTTGGGAAAAAGGTCGTAGTCACTTTTGCCGATAAGCTCTTCTCTGGAGCGCCCCATCACTTTACAGGCTGCATCGTTTAATACCACCCATCGGTGTTGCTCATCCTTTACGAAAACAGGGTCATCAAGAGCATCTATCATATTGGCAAGGAACTCCTCAGACTGTCTCAACTCTTCCTCCGCCTTCTTGCGCTCGGCGATGTCACTACTGACGCGCTCTAATTTCGCCTTACGCGCGCGCAGCTCCTGGACTTCTTTAATGGATTTTTTTCCGCTCGATTTGGAATCGCGCATCATTCTGCCTCCTGCAGATTAACTGTTCACTCCGTTATTTATGTCGCGAGCCGCGTGACAGGCATATCTAATGTAGTGACTTGTATCCGAAAGTCAACGGAATTTTTGTGAGAATCTTTACCGGCCGTGACCCTACACGGCTGACGTCGGAATAATGCAAAGAAGTCTTAAAATGGAATCACCCGTATTCTTGAATTGGTGCTCTTTGTTCGACGGCACAAATATCACATCTTCGGTGTTAAATTCGTGTTCCTGACCTTCGTAAACAAAAACACCTTGTCCCTCGATTATAAACACCTCATGTTCATGAGCATGCGTATGCAAGGGAGTGAACCCACCGCTCTGCAATTCAAACATCCGCATCGCAAAATTTTCCGCCCCATCGTCTTTGGAAATAAGCCATCTTATTTCGACATCTTTCGCTCCCTCAAGCTCTACTGAAGATTTGCTGATATTGGCACTTTTTTCTATCTTCATCCTGTCAGACATTTTTATCCCCTTACAGTTTTTTCCCGTTAGAGATACGCACTTGCTTATCCTCGGAATGTCTAACGGTATTCATCCCTTATCTCTTCTATTTATCACGACATCAGCCGAGTTTCTTTGCAAGAATTTCAGAGACCACTTTTGGATTTGCCTGACCCTTAGTTTTCTGCATAACTTGACCCAACAAAAATCCGCGAGCTTTCTTACTTTTTTTGCCGCCGCTAGTTACATCCTTAACCGCGTTGGGATTGGCCGCAATTACCTGGTCAACTATCGCCTCCAATTCGTCCGCATCGCTTTTCTGAATAAGATTGTGTTCCTCCGCAATCCGCCGGGCGCTCAGCTCCGGTGATGTGACCATTATATCACTGATTGCCGTTGCGGCTGTCGCACTGACATCCCCCATTACAATCATGTTCGTCAATTCAGCAACTTGTTGGGGGCTGATGCCCAACTCATCGACCCTACAACCGCGCTCTTTAGCCAGCCGTAGACCGTCCTGTGTGACCCAGTTACTAGCTCGCTTCGGGTCACCGCCAGCTTTGACCACCTCGTCAAAAAACTCAGCAGTCGAGCGGTCAGCCGTTAAAACCCCCGCGTCATAATCGCTTAACTTGTATTGCTCAACGAAACGGACTTGTTTCTTAATCGGCAATTCACACAGACGCCCACGGATTTCTTCCAGCCAAGCGTCTGTCAATTCGACCGGCACAAGGTCAGGCTCGGGAAAATATCGGTAATCATGGGCTTCTTCTTTTTCTCTCTGCAGGACGGTTACTTCTCTTTCATCATCCCATCCGCGAGTGGTTTTATTGCCCACTTCCATCACTTTGCCGGTTTCAAGGAATTCGTCGAGCTGTCTTTGCTCTTCATAGTCAACACTTCTTTCCAGCGCGCGGAAGCTGTTGAGGTTTTTGATTTCGACTATCGGCGTTTTGTATCGGCGTCCGTCTTTAGTGATAATCAAATTGATGTTCGGCTCGAAACGCATGTGGCCCTTTTGCATATCGGCCTCAGAAACGCCCAGGAATCTGACCATTCGCTGCAATTCGGCCGCCAGCGCCCGCACTTCGGCGCCGCTGTTCATATCCGGCTCAGTAACAATCTCCAACAATGGCGCGCCGGTTCTGTTCAAATCCACCTGCGAAAAATCTCCCGCTGTGTGAAGATTCTTGCCGGCGTCCTCTTCCAGATGCGCCCTGATTATCCTGACCTTTTTAGTCCGACCGGACCCAAGCGGTATTTCAATATAGCCATTGGTGCTGAGCGGCAAATCATACTGGCTTATCTGATAATTCTTCGGCAAATCAGGATAGTAATAGCTCTTCCGATCCCACTTTGTGAAATTTGCTATCTTGCAATTAAGCGCCAGCCCTACAAGAACAGCATATTCAAACGCCTGCTTATTCATCACCGGCAGGACCCCAGGCATACCAAGACACACCGGACAGACCCTGCTGTTGGGCTCGGCGCCAAACTCTGCCGCACAACTGCAAAACATCTTTGTCTTAGTGCAAAGCTGTACGTGAATTTCCAATCCTACTATCACCCTGTGCTGTAACTCATCAGGCATATTTTACCCTCAATCGATAATAGTTGCCGTTTTCTTGTGCCAGTCGGTTTCTTTTTCGAACATTCTCGCTATTGCCAGTAATTTATCTTCCGCAAAGGCCGGCGCAAGTATCTGCAGACCAATCGGCAACTTATTCTGGTCGAAGCCGCAAGGGATGCTGATACCCGGCACACCGGCTAAATTAGCGGCTATCGTATAAATATCTGAAAGATACATCTGCAGCGGGTCATCGATCTTTTCGCCGATTTTGAAAGCCGCCGTGGGTGAAACCGGCATCATAATACAATCACACTTTTCAAAGGCGCTTGTGAAATCAGCACGTATCAAATTCCTGACCTTGAGCGCTTTCAAATAATAGGCGTCATAATACCCACTCGACAGGGCATACGTCCCGAGCATTATCCGCCTCTTGACCTCTTTGCCGAATGCCTCAGCGCGGGATTTGGAATAGACCTCGACATAATCGGCCGCTCTTTCGCTGCGGTGGCCGTAATGTACACCGTCGTACCTGGCTAAATTACTCGATGCCTCGGCGGTAGCTATTATGTAATAAGCGGCGATGGCATAATCAAGATGAGGCATGTCTATTTCTACGATTTGGGCCCCGAGCTTTTTATATACGCTTATCGCCTCAGTCATCACCTTTTGCACCTGCTCATCGGCGCCAGCGCCGAACTGCGGCACAATTGCTATTTTGAGTTTCTTTATCGGCTCATCGAGTTTTTCAAGATAATCACAGACAGGAGCAGCCGCTTCGTCAACGCTGGTGCTGTC
>CAYGBH010000011.1:0-26923 GCA_964348055.1 uncultured Pirellulales bacterium | reverse complement strand
CCTTCCAGGTATCGTAATACGTGTTCATAATGTGACAAGAATTGCAGAAGCCCGGCTGCTCAGATACCACAATCAGACCTGAAGCAAAAGCCATCGCTATCGCAGCAAATAATAAGATCTGCACCTTCAAGCTTAACTGCTTTAGCTTACTTACTAACAGTGATATAGGTTTATTATATCCCGCCATGATCCTTATGTCTATCAAAAAATCATCGTTTTGCTCTATCGGTTGGGTCATGTAGCCTGGAATCGCTAAGTTCCTTTTGGCAATGTGAACCAAAACTTGGTCCCATTATTTTCCTCGCTCTCGACCCATATTTTGCCATTATGTCTCTCCACTACATACTTTGCTATCGATAGTCCCAAACCGGTACCGTCTCGTTCAACCTCTCGAGCATTGCTTGCTCTGAAGAACTCCTGAAATACCTTGCCAAGTTGATTCGCCGGTATGCCAATACCTGTGTCTGCAATTTCAACAACTGCAAAATCGTTTTCGTTTTTGACGCTTACCGTGACTCTTCCATTTTCCGGTGTATATTTTATCGCGTTAAGCAGCAAATTTGTGGCCACTTCCTCAATAGAAAACGGGTTGCCAAAAACTCTATCCACGGACGGCTCGATATCGCAATTCAAGCTTATCGATTTGCTTTCGGCTTTAGTTTTCACAGCAGCAACAGCATTGGATATGGTATCTCTCAGTGAGAAAACACCCATTTCTAACTCGTCGCTCAGTCGCATTTCTGTCAGCCTTAACAGTGTCCTCACAAAGTCGGTGAGTTTGATGACTCGCCGGTGCGCCCGGCCGATAAAGTCTGCCTGCTGGTCGCCAAGTGGGCCAATCGTTTTATTCACGACCACGCCGAGGCAGCTCTGTATTGTTGTGAGGTGGCTCTTGATATCATGAGTTACGCGTGAAACATACTCGTCCTTTATGCGATCTTTTTCTTGAAGCGATGCGTTGGCTTGTCTGTAGGCCTGCTCGGCCTGCCTGAGCCTTACGGCAATGTAACTGGCCATGTAAACCGCCAGATACAATGCGGTTGTGAAAACAAAGTAAGTGCCAAGAACATAGAGACCATCTCTGTGTAAGCAATGGGACACAAATCCCGTCAGGCAATAGTGCGGTATAAGCTGCCTATGTTCAAGCAATACCAGCAGACCGAAAAGCAAAACGGCAAATGTGGCTTGCAAATAGCTCTCTCGTGTAGAAAGCAAAATGCTTGCAATAATCATGTGAAATGTGAAGTAAAAAACAAACGGGTTTTCAATCCCGCCGGAGAAATGCAGCAGAACCGTTAAAATCAATAAGTCAGCGGATATTTGGACGTTAATTATTGTCTTTACCGCTGTACAGGGTACCTCCTTATTACCTTTTGCAAGCCGATTTAGCAGTAACAGCACGGTCGTGTTGTAGAGGGTAAGCAGTGTCGCAATACCATAGAGCGCAAAATCCTCCAGGGTTATGGCTAAAACATTGCTGGAAACATAGGTGCCGATAACGACACATACTATGGCTATCCACCTGAGTTTAATCAGCCAGTAAGCTCTTTTGACGAGTCTGATATTTTTAGGTACCGGTTCCATCTTAAGCTTTTTTTGACAGAAGTTTTTCGACCTCGGCCAGCAAAATTTGCGGTTCCACGGGTTTGTCCAAGAACCCATCCACCGGCAGCCAGACAGGATCCCCAGCAGTAGATTTGAAACCTATGCCGGTTCTGCCCTTGACCGCTGTTAGTATAAGGATAGGTATATCTTTGCACCGAGGATCTTTCTTTAGTTCTCTGGACATTTCAAAGCCGTCCTGCCAGGTGGACATCATTACGTCCAGCATAACTAAATCCGGTTTGTCAATCCTGATTTTTTCCATACCTTCTGTTCTGTTGGCGGCTGTGACCACACTATACTGTTCACTTTCCAAAACGACCTTAATTGCTTTGGTAAAGTCGAGGTCATCATCCACAACCAAAATCTTTGCGTTTTCCATAATTCATCTCCTAAAATTTCAAAAATGTTCTTTGATTAATATAATCAGCCGGATAACAAAGGCTTTTTTTTGTAATCTGAATTCTCAAGTCCAGCCGTCAAATTTTCTTTAGAATTCGTCATAAAATACGTCATCCGAATGTATACCTTTTTCCTTAAGGACTCTTGTAACCGCTTCAATCATAGGAGGTGGCCCGCAAAGGAATGCCTGGCGTCGTATCCCAGGTTCCAGGTACTTATCTACCGCAAGATGAATGAAGCCTGTCTCTCCGTCCCATTTCTCGTCTTTTCCAAGTTTGTCTGACAGCGCGTAGATCACATGAAAATTGGAGTGGCCTTTCGCCAACTCTTCGAACTCATCAAGGTAAAAGATATCGCGCGTGGTTCGACATCCGAAGAACAGCCAGCACGAGCGGTCCGGCCATCGGTCATAAAGAGTATAGATAATGTTCCTCATAGGCGCCATTCCGCAGCCTCCGCCGACGCATACAATCTCGACTGATGGGTCCTCGTTAAGCCAGAACTCACCATAAGGACCTGTGAAATTGACGGTATCTCCGGGCTTTACGTTGTGCAGATAGGTGGAACCAATCCCCCCCGGAACCAACCTGACAACAAGCTGGACTATGTTTGGTTCATATACAGGCGAGCTGATTGAGTAGGCCCGGAAGACCGGACCCTCGGGAGATGGGGCCTGAACCTGGACATACTGGCCGGGCCGGTGGGAAATCTCGGGAGGATCGTCAAGACGCAAGCGTACCTCGTTTATGTCGTATGTCAGGTCGACAGAACTCTCTACCGTAGCAGTGAACATCCTGACATTCAAATAATCTGCCGGTATCCGGACGTAAATGTCCTCCCGAATTTTGACTTGGCAGGCCAAGCGAGCGTACGCGCGAATCTCTTTACGGGTCAGGTACGGCGTTTCGGTGGGCAGCACAGGCCCACCGCCGCTTGAGACGGTGATCTTGCAGTGTCCGCACGAACCTTTCCCTCCACACGCAGACGGTATAAAAATCTCATTCGCATAGAGAGTGGCCAGCAACGTCTGACCACCATTAACTTCGAGCGGTTTTTCGCCGGCGTTAATATTAAGCTTGCAAATGCCGTAATTTATTAAAAAGCGTTCGGCAATCATTAACAGCGCCGCCAACGCCATTGCCAAACCTGCAAAAGACAATACAGACCACAAATAAACCATTCGGTACTCCTATTGGATTGACACCATTCCCGCAAAGCCCATAAACGCCATAGCAAGCACACCAGTGACGACCATTGCTATCGGGACACCTTGGAACGGCTCCGGAATATTGCTGTATCGCATCTTCTGTCTCAGACCGGCTAACAGCACAATTGCCACGGCCCAGCCGATGCCTGCACCGAGACCAAAGCCGATGGCCTGCATAAAACTGTATTTTCGGATGATCATAAATAAAGAGGCGCCGAGAATAGAGCAGTTGACTGTTATCAAAGGCAGGAATATCCCTAATGTAAAATATAGCCGCGGGCTGAATCGCTCGACAAACATTTCGACCAGTTGCACGAAGGCCGCAATAACCGCTATGAAGGTGATAAACTGCAAATGTATGAGGCCGAAAGGCACCAAAACAAAATGATAGATTACGTAATTCAACATTGTTGTCATAATCATCACGAAAGTTACGGCGGTGCCCAGGCCGAGGGATGTCTTTATTTGGCCCGAGCAGGCGATAAACGAACACATACCCAGGAAATTGGTCAGCAATATGTTATTTGTAAATATGGCCGCTATAAATATCACGAATGCCGATGTCTCACTCATCATTTCTTCTCCTCAGCCTGGGGACTTTTAATCCAATTGAAAATTCCGACTACGATGCCGAGCACAAAAAAGGCACCGGGTGCCAGAATCATTAGTTGGTTGGGTGTATACCACTCGGCGCCAAACACCTGGTACCCAAAGATCTCTCCGGTACCCAGCAGCTCCCTGAAAAAGCCGATGATCGCCAATACGGCTGCGTAGCCAAGACCGTTTGCCATGCCGTCGACAATGGACAAAACAGGCGGGTTTTGCAGAGCGAAGGCTTCAGCTCGACCCATAACGATACAGTTGGTTATTATTAAGCCGACGTAAGGGCCGAGCTGTCTTGACATATCCCAGTAAAAGGCCTTAAGAAACTGATCAAACAATATCACAAACGTTGCTATAATGGCAACTTCGGCGATCATACGTATTCGATGCGGTGTATACTTTCGCAATAACGAAACAAGCAGATTCGAGCCCACACAGACGAAGATAAGCGCAGCACCCATGACAAGTGAGTTTTCCAACCGATTTGTCACCGCCAGCGCAGAGCAGATACCCAATATCTGAATCGCCAGGGGATTGGTTGTCCAAATCCCATCCTTCAGTGTAAGTAGGCCTCTGCCGCCACAAAGCCCTTTGGTTCCACAGGATAGACAGGTTGGCTGCTTGTTATTGCCCATTGTTAGCTTTCTCCTTGACGATGTCCTTAATTACCGCATTGAGTATTGCTTCGACTTTGTTGCAGGTCATGGTTGCACCGGTTATCGCATCCACTTCATTGGGTTTAGGCTTCTCGCTTCTGCTTCGGATGACGATGCCGACATTTCCAGCCTCATCTACTATTGATTTGCCCACAAACTGCTCTTGAAACCAAGTTGAAGCAATCTCGCCGCCAAGGCCGGGGGTCTCTTCCTGCTCGTAAAACGTTATGCCCTGGGTCGTTTTCATATCTTGACCAAGAGCAAGGAATCCTTTTATGGGTCCCCACAATCCGGGCCCCTCAAAACCAACAGCGACTGTTTCTTCATTATCATAATCTCCTGGTGGAACATATCTGTATACCTTAAGCTTACCCAATTGCTCCAAACGAACATTGTCTTCAAAGATCTTCACTAATTGTCGCGACGACGCTTCCGCTGGATACGGAACCTGCAGCACATTCAGGATATTGCGATTCCTCTCGGCATCAATGTTTGCTTCTTTGTAAGGTGCTGTAAAACTGGCAACAGCAGTCAGAAGCAAGGCGCAAACCGTGCCGAGAACCCCTGAATAGTAAAGCATGTATACGTTATCCTTCACTTGCCAACCTCCTAAAACGAAACTTGAAGACAATCTCATCAAGAATCGGAGCAGTAATATTGCCCAGTAGAATGGCAAACGTAACACCCTCGACATATCCGGTAAAATTGCGTATCAGGACTGTGGTAGTCCCTATTATTATGCCGTAGAGCCATTTGGCGGCATTGGTTGTGGGGCTCGTAACCGGGTCTGTGGCCATAAAGAACGCGCCAAAAAGCAGGCCTCCCGCGAACAAATGCCACAGGGCCGGCCCGAATCTTTCAGGCTGCACGTGGTGAAGTGCACCAGCCAGTAATACAAATGAGCCGAGGATGCTTGCAACCGTGCGCCAATTGGCGACCCGTGTAAGCAGCAGAAAAACACCGCCGAGAATTATCGCTATAGCCGAGGTCTCTCCGGCACTACCAGAAACACTCCCGAATAACAGGTGCGAAAGAGACTCCAGGTGTTCCGGTCCCTGTTTGGCCAGGACCAGCGGAGTTGCTGAGCTCAGAGCGTCAATATTCGAAGCATCGACGTACGAGAACAGTCGGCCTGCCAGGTCGTGACTGGGCTTTAGCCAGTTGGCGGACATCTTGGCCGGATAGGCAAGGGCCAAAAAGCATCGCCCAACGAGAGCAGGGTTGAATACATTGCGCCCCGTTCCCCCAAACAACTCTTTGCCGATAAACACGCCGAACGCCACGCCAAGCCCAACCAGCCAAGGCGGCAATGTCGGCGGGAGAATCAGCGGGAAGAGCATTCCGGTAACCAGAAACCCTTCATTAATGTTCTCTTTGCGCACAATGGCGAAGATTACTTCAACGGCGCCGCCGGCAGCATACGAAACCACTATCATCGCCACAAGCCGCAGCCCAAAAAAGTAGAAAGCCGCCAATATCGATGGAGCAACGGCTAAAATAACCATTGTCATAAAACGCTTGACGTCCAGCGGATCGCGAACATGAGGGGCCATCGTCGTCGTTGCCGAGGGTGCAAAGAAGAAATTCTCCATCGCCTCGTAAACAGGCTTGCAAACTGTCAGCCTACCGCCTTCCTCGAAAGTGGGGCGAACCGCTTCAAAAACCTTCAGCAACAATTTCACCCGCTATTCTCCTTAACCGCTTGTTTGCGTGCTTCTTCCTGACGGAACCGTTCCCGACGTATCTCTTCCTTCTCCTCTGCAATAAGCATCTTCGCGTCGTTGATCTGTTTTCTCAAGTCAATCTTCGAAGGGCACACAAAGGAGCACAGCCCACATTCCACACAAAGATCCACCCGAGCTTGCTCAGCCTCTTCAATCAAACCTCTATAGAGATACTTGTGGATTAAATGTGGCGTAATGTTAGCAGGGCACACTTCTTCACAAAAATTACAGGATATGCACGGCCGAGCCTCGCCGCATATCCCTGTGGTGAGTCGCTCGCGGAACTTTGCTCTTAGCGAACCTAAGAAACACTCGGCGTAGCAATTCCGATCCCAACCCGGCCTGATGAATCTAAGGAATTCTCTATCTTTCAGTTCAGGAAGAATCGTTATCCCTCTGCACTCTGTATCAATCCCCAACGTCTTTGTTCCTAATATCTCACCGGTAAGTATGCCGCCATTGATCATTCGCGCAGCCGGCTCGAACACATACTTGTCTTTGATTTTTTCTATCGGGTATCCTGGCACAACTTTGATATGAGTGGGAGAATTGACGCCTATCCCACCAATTGAAATTATCCTGACCGTGCAAGGTTTTGTCAGTGTCAGAGCCCGGTCAACCGCCAAGACTCCCTCGGTTCGAACCGCCCAGACAGGTACTTCATTGGGCTTAAGGCCGAGTCCCCGTGCAAGAATTGCAAAATCGTCATACGGATACATAAGAGGTATCTCGACCACTTTCACCCACGCACGCCCCCGTATATGATTGCGTATAAGATTCGCAAATTCAGATTTGATATCCGGCATTACCAAGTAAATAGGCTGATATTCCAAAAGAGATTGCAACTGTTCCAAACCCCTGGTGAAGTTCAAAAGCCTCTTGTGAAGCTGCACATCTCCTCTGGCCACAAAAGGCTCGAGGCTTACAGTGGAAACAATAATCGCTTGTGGCGTACCAAGAGGATCGGGCAGCGCTCCAGTGTGCGCATCACAGAAAAACTGCCAGGCACCAAGCACCAACAGTTTATACCGCTTGATGCCCGCTGCACCCATCTCCTGCTCTATATGCGACAGCTCCTCTCCAACAATATCGGCGTGCTCTTCAAGTTGGGCAGTATCTTCAAGTACTATATGGTCCTCGACTGCCTTTAACCGAACAGTTCCAGCTCGGGGTGCCAGCAGGGGAACCGCATAGTTATTAGGATCATTTGCCAGGACATCACCACCACTAACGCTCTGGCCATCCTTAACGCATATTTCACTAAATGTGAAACGTCTGCTGCGCAAAGGCAGACAAAGAATCTTTGGCTCGGGCATCACCTCTATTGCACTGTCGGGTCTGCCCTTAAGTAATATGTTGTAACCACCTCTGAATCGCATTTGCTCGCTTGTCTGACGTAGGCTTTCCTATACCGTTCACATGGAACCTGACACAACCTAACGAATTACGACACGTAAGCCACCAGGCACACTACACTGGCCTACGGCGGTTCACGACCTTTCTCCACCCCTTTGAACCATCATCAGATGGTCTTCTTGGAACTCTGTACCTTGGCTGCAACGAGATTACTATTCGAACACATAGCGGATTGAGAGCATATGCCATCGTTTCACTAGGTATTCTCAGCCCTTTCGCCCTGGTTAGGCTCAGAGCCTCCTCCAGGACGATTAGGTCCCCAAATTCCCAACTGCCATTCTAATCAGCATCTTACCCAATTGTCTAATTGTCATAATTTTACCACAAAACACCCTATCATTCAAGCTAACCTTGACTTCTGAGGTCCATTCACTCAATAAAAATTGATGTTTTTCTCAATTGTGAGAATTTAGGTTTGAGTTTAAACTTTGACGAAAGCGCATAAGCCATGCTCCTTTTCTAACAAGTTTGACGCCTCATTGAACAGGCAACAGCTGATGAGGGCAGGGCAAGGCATTGAAAGGAAAGCTGAGCGCAAACAGGTGTTTCACTTCATAGGGGAATCAGGGAATTGTCAACTTTCAAGCGACAAAGTATGAGGGGCTCGCTCAAGAATCTGCCCAATCCTGCTGTTGGGAGCCGTGATTAAAGTGAACCAGGTGTCGAAATGATCCATGCAGTGATGACTATCAGTAAGGTCCCGGTTTACCGAGTCGTCTGAACAGCTTATCCGCCTATATTCTCACTTGTGAGAATCTTGCAATTTTTCTTATTTTTTCCACGACCCTTTTTGTGCGCGGCTGCAACGTCATAAGGAAAAGCGTAAAATAGATACATGTTCCGCACTTTGGAAGATGTGATGTTTTGGCTGCGCTGCTGGACTGAGACAGCACAGGTAGAAAGACAGATCAAATAATGGCAGTAGTTTGGAAGTCCATGTCCCAGCACTCTTGACTCTTCAAAATACGGACTATACAAGTTCTATTTCTGACATGTCCGCCTTTGTCTTCGCTTTCTTTTTTGCGGTCTCAAGTGATTCGGGCAAGCTGTAAAAACGATGCTGGGGATGGTTCCAGGCAGCGGTTGCCACAGTTATCTCTGCAAGTAACTGATTGATTTTCCTTGTGGTACTGACCCACTGGGCGTAGATATAGCAGTTTTCTGGTGTTCCACCGCATTCGCAGTGTCTCAATAAACAATCTTCGAATAATGGTCCGCCCTCAATGACCTCAAATAGCTCGAGCAGGTTGATTTCTTCTGGCGGTTTGGCGAAAACGTATCCTCTCTTCCGGCCTCTTACAGACCTAACAAGCTGCGCTTTTACCAGCCGTTGAAATACCTTTGCCAGATATCCAGGTGGAATCCCTTCCGCTTTAGCTATGGTACTGGTTGTGACAGGCAACTGCGTAATATGCCTGACCATATATATCATAGCGTGCAAAGCATAACCTGTAGCTTGGCTTATCTTCATTAGACAACCTCACCTGACAAATATCTCAAACTAATATTGTAATATGTTGCCTGGCGGAAATCCATATTCTTGTCCCTGATCATCAGAAAATACCACCTTTATGGAGAAACAGCCTCCATGCGGCTTACTTTGCACATCTCCGGCCATAATAGCAGAAATCTCCAAATGCTCAGACTCATCCCGCTCACCCTCTCTTCCTATACTTGCCAATATTTATTTCCAGCTCATCAATTTTCCTGTACAAACTGGACAAACCCACACCCAAGGCCTTCGCTGCTTCAACTTTATTCCAATCATACCTGTTCAGCACCCGGCAGATGTGTTGTTTCTCGTAAGCTGTCACAGCAGCCCGCAGGTCTTCGTGTTCTTCGCTCAACGGTATTTCTTTGGACCCTATCAATCCAATGTCAGAAGTTCTTATCACGTCATCTTCGGCAAATATCACCGCCCGCTCAATTACATTCTCCATCTCTCTTATATTGCCTTTCCACTCATAACTCATAAGTAGCCGCATAACGTCAGCACTCACTCCCCTACAATGCTTGCCCATCTCGGCGTTATATTTCTTTATGAAATGTTCAACCAGCGGTGGAATGTCCTCTTTCCTCTCTCGCAGAGGGGGAAGATGGATACCGACAACATTCATCCTGTAATACAGATCCTCTCGAAACAAGCCCGCCTTGATTTCTTTAGCCAGGTCTTTATTCGTGGCAGCCACCAGTCGCAAGTCAATGTCGACAGATTCCGTAGAACCTACAGGTATTATCTGCCTGTGCTCCACTGCTCGCAGCAGTTTCACCTGACAACTCATCGGCATGTGACCGATCTCGTCCAAAAACAAAGTCCCGCCCCGCGCGCACTCAAAGAGCCCCTTCTTATCTTCAAAAGCAGAAGTGAAACTCCCTTTCTTGTGACCAAACAATTCGCTCTCAAGCAGGCTCTCAGGTATCGCACTACAGTTAACTGCAATAAAACGACTTCCGTTTTGCGACCCTAACGAATGTATCGCGTGAGCAACCAATTCCTTGCCAGTGCCGCTCTCTCCTGTTATCAGCACGTTACTCCTGGTTGGAGCGACCTTGCGAATCATGTCAAAAACCTGCTGCATTACCGGAGCTTGGCCTATAATCTGGTCAATATCAAACCTGCCGTTCAGTTCGCGTTTTAGCTCCTGGTTTTCCTCTCGCAACTCCAGATACCGCAAATGTTGCTGGACCTTTATCAGGATATCCTCAAATACTACAGGCTTCATCACATAATCACATGCGCCCAGCTTGACCGCGTCAACAGCCATCTCGACCGTACCATAGGCTGTTATCATGACCACACGGGTCTCGGGCCTCACTCTCATTATCTCACGCAGAACCTTTATCCCATCTGCACCCGGCATCTGGACATCTAATATCGCCACAGCATAGGGCTGTTTAATAATAGCCTTTATTGCGTCCGTGCCATTGGCCACGGCTGTAACTGCCATTCCTTCTTCCTGAAGAAGTTTTGTGAATGTTTCTCTAAAAGTTGCCTCATCATCTGCCAACAATATTTCGCTCACCATTGCTCACTATCCCTTTCATAGCATTTTTCTTTGCATCTTGTTACTGACAAGCATCAAAAACTAACCGTTATCTTTCTTTGCAACTTTAGCACCGCTAAGTAAATTTCTTTCCGCATCGTCACCACCAATCAAGTCTTGCTTGGGCCTTATTGGGATCCGGATTATTACGGTGGTTCCCTTGCCCAGCTCGGACTCCAACGTGATGGTGCCGTCGATTTCGGTAACGAGATTATAGCTTATAAAAAGCCCAAGGCCGGTGCCCTTGCCAATTTCCTTGGTAGTGAAGAAAGACTCAAAAGCGCGCCTGGCAACCTGTGGGCTCATCCCAATGCCCGTATCACTGACTCGAATCTCGATCATTTCGTCCTTGAATTCCCTTGTTATTTCAAGAATATGTTCTTGCTTATCCTTGGCATTCATCGCATCCAGCGCGTTTATGAAGATGTTCAGAAGCACTTGTTCAAAATGCTGCGGACTCAACCACACCATCGGTAACTCCGCCCCGGAAACATTCTTGATAGCAACCGACCGCGCACGTTTATCAAAATTGATAAGTGACAACGTGTTATCTATTAACCTGTCGACATCAGTCCATTTATACTCGCTTGTGGCCGGTCGCGACAAGCTCAACATGCGCTTCAAGATATTGGAAATACGATTCACCTGGTATCCTATGACTAAAAGATGTTCCTTTTCTTCGTGCGTCCTCAGTTTTCTGGCTAAATACTGGACCACCGAAGAAAGACTCGCAAGAGGATTGCCTATCTCGTGAGCGATACCGGTAGCTATCTGACCTATCGCAACCATTTTCTCACGCTGTGCCATTTCTATTCGCGACATCTTCAACATCTCGTTGATTTCAGTGACCTCTTCAGTTCGCTCCAGCAGGTCCTTTTCCAACTTTTTGTGCTCAGTTAGGTCCTGCCCGACGATAACGTATCCTAACTTCTGTCCGTCAATACCGATCACAGGGCAGCTCTTGGCCTCGATATAGCGCTGCTCTGAACCCTTAGTATTGAATTTGATCTCCGCAGCCCTACCTGCCGCCTTATCACCACTGCTCAAAAGACCTTTCATGTGCTCTGCCACAGCCGGCAGAAAATCATCGAATGAATTCTCACTCTTGTCGATGCCGCTATCTTTCTTCCACAGCTTCGCCGCAGGGTTGCAGACTGCTACCTTGCTGTCACAGGTGACGAATATCAGCCCTTCGGCCATTGCGCTGATAACCGCTTTGAGCACATCATTATTTCGTGCCGCCTCGGCTTCCTTTCCAGTCATTCGCACGATTATCATCCTTGTTAAGTATTGCGCCGCCACCACCGTGCAAACGAATGCCACAAAGGCACTAAGTGCATATACTGGATTTCTCCACAATCCGCCCACAACAGAAAGTTGCAGGGGATAATATCCCAGCCACGAACCTTCGTTCAGTTCATTGAAGGCCAGCAGACCAAATAACAATATGGCAGTCAATCCGACTGCAAATGATAGATTTCTGGGTAGTATTATCGTTGCTATGATTACCTGAAAGATGTAGAAGAGGAAAAACGGATTAACCACGCCACCTGAGAAATGAAGCACGGCCGTGAGAATGACCAGATCAATTTCGGCTTGAACCATTGCCAAAATTGTGTCTTTGGGTCCAGCATCAGCAACCTTCTTGGTTGCTGCACAAAAGTAGCCAACGTTGAAAAGAAAAAGTATCCCGGCGGAGAGATAGATCGGCGCGGCATCTGTCAGCACAGGAAAAACATAACTACCCATCACGCCCGCTACCGCTATTCCTGGCACAACCAGCCATCTAATCTTTATCAGCCAGAGAATCTGCTCGACCAGGGTCTTTCGACTACACTGACTTGGTCTGTCCATTATCTCAGCCGCTACGCCAACATTCGTAGGCATACTGTAATTCCCAACGGTGTCCCGCACGGCATCTGCTACCATACGACACTTATTTGCTTATCCTTTCTCCAATGGAGCTCCGTAGGCAAATTTTTACTATTCTACCACTTCTATCACCAAAACGCAACAAAAATTCGCAGATTTGGGAAAAATTAGCTTGGTTGCAGTCCCGCCACGGTCCTACCGCTCCAAGATTCAAGAATCCGCACCGGATAAAGAAACACCTCCGATCAGAAAATCTTGTCCGTAAAGGGCCATGTCAGTAATGCTGAGCAAACTCTTACAAACTCTTTGGCGTAGCGATCAGACAGGAATCCGCCTTGCAATCTTGTGGCCAATCTGGTAGAATTATTGTATCGAGCCCTTTTTGGCCGCGAAAGGGCTATTTGGAGCCGTTACTTGGACTCAGCGGGCCCAACGAGTAGGGCAAATTTATCACGGCGTGAAAACTGGCATTCTAACGTTTATACGATAGTCCACGGCGAGCGTGCTCGACAAGTTCGGTGTATGATGGAGCACACGAGTAAGGCATACGGTGTCGCTGATTACCATGTGCTGGTTACGGAAAAAAGCTCAGGGAAATACCACCGACGTATGTTACCTGGCGGTGGCTGCTAGATAACAAAGAAAGAAGGATAAAGATGCTCGGATTGCCAATGCCGGAAATAATAGTGTTTCTTGCAGCGGTGCATATCCATCTTGCAGCGGCCATAGTCGGTATTCTTCAGCTGCTGGCTGGCGGCCGGAAATACAAACGCTTTCTGTCACCTCTTATTTCGCTGGCGGTAGCACTTGAGGCTGTAATATTGATATTCCGGGCCGTTGCACTACAAGCAATCCCGCTGACAGGCCTGTTCGAGTCCATGATTGTTCTTACTATTGTATTTGGTCTGATATACCTTTTTTTTAGCATTTTTATCGAGCAGGTGTGGTTCGGTTCGGTGATGGCATGGGTAATCCTAGCAATAATTGTGATGGCTGGGATTGTCGCTAAGCCGGCTGAAGAGCCTGAGGCGCTGGCCGCCACACCATGGGCGATTGCTCACGGTATAGCGATGATTCTTGGCGGCGCATCGATAACGTTTGCGACGGCGAGCGCATTTCTTAGTCTGCTCGGCAGGGACAGGCTCAAGCGAAAAGAAGTGATGCAAGTGCTGGGCAAAGTGCCCAACATTGAGAAGCTTGAACGCATGAACCTGCTCGGAGTAAGGGTCGGTTTTGTGCTGCTGACAATCGGACTGGTGAGCGGCTTTGGACTTGCATCGATGCTGGGAACAGGGATCGCCACATGGCTGGTTGACGGAAAAGTTGTCTGCATCATCGGCGCTTGGGTTCTGCTGGGCATTATATTGGTATCGAACCGCATGCTATTGCTCAAGGGCAAAATGAGAGCATACATGACGTTAGCGGTATTTTTGTTGGTTCTATTTGCGATTTTGGGAGTGACTATTTTAGGCGCGACTCAACATGATTTTGCGGCTTAGCTGCTATTAGTCGGGCTCCTGTTGAGCTAAGTGTAGAAATGAATATTATAGTTTTAGGACTTAACCACAAAACTGCTCCGATAGAGATTCGTGAGAAGTTGGCCTTTGACGCTGCGGACACGATTAGAGCGCTAAGACAGCTCAAAGACCGATTTCGCGAAGCTGAGTTCGTGCTACTATCAACATGCAATCGTGTAGAATTATATAGTGCCTACGAGGATATGGGAGAAGCTGTCGCCGAGACCATAGCTAAATTCCTATCGAAGTTTCACAATGTTGCGCTGGAGGACTTTAAAGATTTCCTGTATGTTCACGATGAGGAGAACGCAGTTAGACATTTGTTGACGGTTGCCTCGAGTCTGGACAGCATGGTATTGGGCGAGGCACAGATAATCGGGCAAGTTAAAGAAAGTTATAAACTCGCTTGTATCGCAAAGAGCACGGGAAAGGTGCTAAATCGCCTGTTTCACTGCGCGTTTGCTGTTAGTAAAAAGGTGCATACGAATACGTCTATCTCGAGCGGACGAGTCAGCGTTGCCAGCGTTGCGGTCGAGTTAGCTAAGCAACTTTTTGCTGACATCTCGGCGGCTAAGGTTGTTGTGATCGGAGCCGGCGACATGGGCGAACTGCTGGTGCAGTATCTGCTCCATGCCGGGTGCGAAACCATAACGGTTGTTAACAGGTCGTATGAACGTGGTCTGAGTGTTGCCAAGCACTATGGCATCGAGGCCCGACACTGGGAGGAACTTGTTACGCAACTAACCGGTGCTAACGTCGCAATAGCCTCAGCGGCAACGCAAGATTATCTTTTCAAGAAAGACTCGTTCAAGAAGATAATGGACAATCGGCGGGACAGAGCACTGCTGATTATCGACATTGCGGTACCGCGAAACTTTGAACCCTCCGTAAATGAAATAGAAAATGTGTACCTCTACAGTATTGATGAACTCTCTGAAGTAGCCAAGCAGAATCGCAAGGCCCGTGAAGAGGACATCGCCAAAGGCATGCAGATAGTCTATGAAAATGTTATCGAATTTACGGATTGGTTTAAGGTTAGAGACATAGGTCCCCTCATAGGCCAGATGAGAGAAAAATTTGCCGAAATAGGTCAAAGTGAGCTCAAGCGATTCTTTGTTGGAGTCAGACAAGAAGCTTCATGTAAAGAGGTGATGGAGGCAATGGTGAACCGTGTCGTTAACAAGCTCCTGCACTGCGTAATCAAGAATGTCAATGTTGTAGCCAAGAAGCATGGGCCAGCCGAGGCCGCAAAGTTGGCTGACAGTATCGTGCGGCAGGCTGAAGAGATATCATCTGAGCCTAACAATGAGAATAACGGCCAATAATCAAAAACCGGACATACAAGCATCGTTGCGCCAGATCTCGGGTGTATTTGACAGATACTGAAATCGGCCTGGATACAAGCAGGCAGGTAGAATTATTACCCACCGGAGGCTTTTCCCCTATCTCAGACTAACTTCTACTTGTGGCTGTTTGTGGGGGGCTTGCTGCTCTGTTGGCCACAGAGCATTTACATTAGGCACCACTTTTGATTCTAAAGAGAGCACCACCAGATGCAGTCACACTCTTTGGGAGTCAATTAGAAGGCTTGCTCAAGCCACCCGAGCATCCTAAGCTTGCTGGTTGCGAATCGAGCCAATTGCAGTGATTTTCCATATAGCCCCTGCTCGCATTGCCAAGAATACAGGAAAAATGTCTCTCAGGCCTTGTGTAAGCGTTCGTCCAACTATTTGCTGTGAGATTGCCCAACTCCTTATGGAGATAGAGCTTGGCGACCCTTCGGCTGAGCGAGCGCAAGTCTTTTTGTTTGCAACCACTTATGAATTTCAAGGCTTCAAGCCATCCCCAAGCTCGTCCCAATTTTTCGGGACTCGCTTGAGGCTGCCACCCAGTAAATGAAATGTCGCAGAATAATCTAAGCAAGAAATTTTCAAATTTTTTCAAAAAAGTATTGACAATGAGGCACAAACTTCGTATATTATAATTCCGATTGAGATAATTGAGAATGAATTACTAATGCGAATATCTAAGAAATGCCGATATGCTCTTCGGGCGATTTTTGAGCTTGCATTGCGAGAACCCGGTCAGCCGGTGAAAATACACGAACTTGCTGGTGCTCAAAACATACCGCCCCGGTTTTTGGAGGTGATCCTGAATGAACTGAGACATGCGGGTTTTGTTGATTCACGGCGAGGAAACGGTGGTGGCTATATGCTGGCCCGGGATGCTAAAGACCTTACGGTCGGAGATGTCATTGAACATATCCAAGGCCCGATTTCAGTAGCTCCAGATGACATAGGAAAAACAAATAGAAATGCAGCATTTTTTGGAGATGATGCGTTTACACAACTATGGCGAGAGGTTAATACTGCGATATCCGAAGCTTGTAACAGAAAGACCTTTGCCGAGCTGGTCGAATCTGAAAGAGCCAAGAGAGGAACATGCGTTCCCGATTACAGTATTTAAGTAAAAGCGGAGTGGCCTTATAAATAATATATTTTTTATAAAATATTCCCAGTATTTCGATGGTAATAGTTCCAATTTGAGTATGAAAAAATATGGAATCACATTACAGAAGCATAGCCAAGGCCATAACATGGCGTACAGGCGGCACTATAGTGACTTTTGCAGTCGCCTGGATTCTTGCCCAGAGACTTGAGTTGGCCGCTGCGCAGAAACTTGAGTTGGCAGCACAAATCGGCCTATTGGATACGGTAGTTAAGATAGGGGCATTTTACGCCCACGAACGGGTATGGAACCGGGTCAGTTTCGGCAAAGTAAAACCGCCGGAATATGAAATATAGTAATTTGCGTTGTTTAAGTTGCATGGAGATTTAAGATTATGTTGACCGAAGAAGTTGCAGAAAATGTTGCAGAACTTGTTGAGAGACTGAATTTTGCTGAGAAGGTCGAGCGTTCACTGGGGCTGATTGACCAAGCTTACAAGCAATTTGGTGATCGACTTGTGGTTGCCAATAGTCTTGGCAAAGATTCCGGCGCTGTCTGGCACCTTGCCAAACGTGTTAGCCCGAGGATTCGCGGTTTCATCGTAACAACAAGATTCAAGCCGCCGGAGACCAAGCAGTTTATGGCCGAGGAGGTATCAAGATATCCGGAGCTGCGGGTGTTCAGCAACGATGAAGAAATTCCCGAGAAGCTCTATGAGACCGACCCAGACAAGTGCTGTGACATCCTTAAAGTCAAGCCGACGCGACAAGCCGTCAAAGAGATGGACGTTGGCTGCTGGGTTACGGGCCTTCGCTGCACCGAGGGCAGAACGCGCACGAACTTCAAAGAGATACAGGAGCTGGACAAAGGCCTGATTAAACTCAATCCCATTCTTATTTGGTATGAGCGGGAGGTTTGGCAGTATCTGGCCTTAAATAGGGTGCGCGTTAATCCTCTGTATGCCAAGGGCTACAGGTCGCTTGGCTGCTGGCCGTGCACGAAGATAGCCCAGGGTGCGGATGAACGGGCAGGCCGATGGATAGGGACGAGTAAATGCGGCGGTGAGTGCGGCATTCATACAAAACCTCTGCTCGACTACCAGATTTGACCGATAGCATGTGTTTTTACCAATAAAAGGGGAATTTTGATGAAGACCGATACAATGGCTATTCATGGCGGTTTTGCTGGTGACAGCTCCAGCGGCGCAACTGCAGTACCAATCAATCAGACGGTTTCGTACGCCTACAAAACTGCGCAAGAGCTCGCCGATGTTTTTGATGGAAAAGCGCCCGGATATATCTATACGCGGATTGCAAATCCTACGACCGCCGCTCTTGAAGCGAGGCTTACAGAGCTCGAAGGTGGAATCGGTTGCATCGCAACGGCCAGTGGGATGGCGGCTATAGCATCCGTCGTGATGGGCCTGGTCAGGGCCGGCGATGTAATAATCGCTGCAGCAGGTATTTTTGGTGGGACGGTATCTCTGTTCGAGAATACGCTGGGACGGTTTGGCGTAAAGACCAATTTAGTTGATGCCGCAGACACGGAACAATTCGCCAAAAACATCAATAACAGGACAAAGCTTATTTTTGTCGAGACCATCGGCAATCCTCGAATGGATGTGCCTGACATACCGGTTATTGCTGAAATTGCCCACCAGGCCAACATACCTTTCGTCGTCGATAACACCGTTACAACGCCGGTTCTTTTCAAGCCCGGAGAGTTTGGCGCTGATATTGTCGTTCACTCGACTTCCAAGTTTATCAACGGCCACGGCACTGCAATTGGCGGAGCAATAATCGACACCGGAAACTACGATTGGAGAGCAGGGCCGTTTGATGATATAAGGCAGTTATCCAAAAGATTCGGCCAATTAGCCTTTCTTGCTCATCTGCGTAATTTGGTCTACCGCGACCTTGGCGGTTGTCCCGCACCGATGAATTCTTTTTTAATGTTGCAAGGTCTGGAAACCCTTGCTGGCAGAATGGTTAAACACTGTGAAAATGCCGACAAATTGGCCCAATACCTGCGAGACCACCCAAAAGTTCGTTGGGTAGACTATCCGGGTCTGCCGGACAGCAAATTTTGTAGCAGGGTTGTTGAGTTTTTTGATGGTCGTGGAGGAGGATTGCTGACGTTCGGCCTTGGTGATAAGCAACGGGCTTTTAGATTTGTTGATTCACTAAAACTGGTAAAGAATCTGGCGAATCTGGGTGATGCCAAGACCTTAGTGATACACCCTTCGTCCACGATCTTTCATGAGTTTTCGGTTAACCAGCAGAAACAAATGGGGGTTACCGAGGACATGATTAGAATTTCAGCAGGTATAGAAGACTTCGAGGATATCAGGAACGATTTTGAACAGGCGATAAAAAAAGCTTTCGAGGAGTAGAAATGAAACTTATCATAAATGGTAAAGAGACTGATTTTAGTGACGGTTTGACAGTGGGCGAGCTTTTAGTTCAACAAAAGGTAAAGATGCCGGAGATGGTATCGGTTGAGCTTAACGGCCGGATTCTAAGAAGAGCCCAGTTCGAAAGCACAGCCCTCGAGGATAACGACAAGGTGGAGTTCCTCTATTTTATGGGAGGCGGAAGTGGAATTAACGGAGCAACAAATACAGCGCTATAGCCGACATATAATACTCGAACAGGTCGGCGGTACCGGGCAGGAGAAGTTACTTTCATCTAAGGTATTAATTGTCGGAGCCGGCGGTTTGGGCGCACCGGCAGCGTTATACTTAGCTGCGGCAGGGGTCGGAACAATTGGAATTGTCGACGCAGACAAGGTGGACTTAACGAATCTTCAAAGACAGATAATTCATCACACCGATGACTTGGGAGTGGAAAAAGTTGCCTCTGCCCAAGACAAGATACGGGCAATAAATCCCGATGTTAAAGTCAAAACCTACCATCAACGGTTAAAAGCCGATAATATCAGAGACGTCATTCGCGGATATGATTTTGTAATCGATGGTACAGATAATTTCCCCGCTAAATTCCTTGTCAATGACGCCTGCTATTTCGGGAAGATAGCATTTTCGCATGCTGGGATTCTCAGATTTGACGGCCAGTTAATAACGGTACTGCCCGGCCAAACAACCTGCTATCGCTGTATTTTTCATGCTCCGCCACCTGTGGATGTAGTGCCGTCGTGTTCGCAGGCCGGTGTGCTTGGTGTGCTGGCGGGCGTTATCGGGTCGCTGCAGGCAACAGAAGCGATAAAATATTTGCTGGGGATTGGTGAGTTATTGACCGGCACACTGCTTACATATAACGCATTGACAACGGAGTTTCGCAAAGTGCGGTTGAAGCGCAAGGCGGACTGTCCGCTCTGCGGCGAAAACCCGTTAATAACGGAGCTCAAGGACGAGGAGCAAATTGCGTGCGACATTAAGGACTGTGAAAGTTGAACTTAGAAATCCCAAATAACATTTTTCAACAGATACTCAAACAGGCCGAAGCTGAAGCGCCGATTGAGGCCTGTGGGATTCTTGCCGGCAGCAACAGTAAAGTCAAAAAGCTCTACAAGATGATAAATGCTGACAAAAGTAATACCCATTTTATGATGGAACCAGCAGAACAGTTTAAGGTGGCTAAGGATATTCGCTCAGCCGGCCTGGAAATGCTGGCCATATACCACAGTCATCCAGCCACGCCAGCCAGACCTTCGCAGGAGGATATTCGTCTGTCACTTACGCCGGACGTAACATATGTAATAGTTTCTCTCCAGGATTCAAGTTGTCCCGCTGTTAAGGGTTTTTTCATAAAAAATGGCAACGTAACTGAAGTGCCGGTCAGGATTATAGAGCAGTAGATAACTACAGCAGGAGACGTTATGCGTTCTATTAAATGGACTTTATTGCTGTCTTCAATTGGCATGGTTGTTTTCGGATGCAGCCAAACAGATTTTGGGCAGGATAGTAGTTTTGCACTTCAGCCGGGAGATCTACTCTTTCAGGATCTCGATTGTGGGCCTCTTTGTGATGCTATAGAAAAAGTTACAACCGGATTCCAAGGAGCGAATTTTTCACATGTTGGTGTTGTTGCAAGAGACAACGGTGGTAATTTAGTTGTGATTGAAGCTGTGTCGAGTGGCGTGGAGGTTACACCATTACAGACTTTTCTCGACCGTAGTTTTGACGCCCGACACTGTCCTAAAGTTGTGGCAGGACGTCTAAAGGAACCTCATTGTCATCTCATATCTTCCGCACTTAAGGAAGCTTTTTTTCTAAAAGGAAAGCCTTATGACAAGGTATTCGCTGTTGACAATGAGGCCTACTACTGCTCAGAACTGATATACGAAATATTCTTGCGGGCCAATGGCAATAGCCCCGTATTTGTATTACAGCCGATGACATTTAAGAATCCGGATACAGGGAAGACTCTTGTCGCCTGGGAAGAGTATTTTTCAGAACTGGGCGTTTCTATTCCCGAAGGTCAGCCGGGTGTTAATCCCGGAGGCATTTCACGTTCGCCTGTTTTGAGTATGGTTTATGCATATGGTACTCCAAGTTGCTACCCATAAACCGCAAGTGAGAGTATGCGAGACGAAAGATATTTTTATAACAACAACGCCGGCAAAATTAAAGATGGAGACAATGATATGATACGGTATAGATTTTGGGTTTTAGTTCTTTCCGCTTTGTTAGTTTGTGGAACTGGCTGCACCAGCCCAAATTCGGATGTGAGTGTAGAATCTGCGGGAGATTCCGAAACTCGAGTGTACGAAGTGTTCGGGATGGACTGCCCTGGTTGTCATGGAGGTGTGGAAAAACTTGTGAAAAAAATCCCGTCCGTTCAACAAGCGGAAGCCAACTGGGGAGAAAAACGACTGGTGGTCAGAGTACGACCAGGGGCCGAATTGAATGATGAAGATATCTACGATGCAATCCGACGTGCTAATTTCACGGCTGGCAAACGAATCAAGTAACCTAACAAGGAAATTCACAAGTGAGAAGATTATTACTGATGAGCTTTGCTGCAATGGTCATGTTTGCCTTGATTCCAGCAAGTGCAAACGCAGCAGGAATCAGCGTTGACGCCGGACTTACACCAGCAGAGGACCGCTGGATTTTTCGAACACAAATGCGTTATATGCGACGTAAAGAGGATCCTACACCAACGGATCGAAAAATGAGTACCTATACTTTTCCAGCCGTTTTGGCATACGGACTTCGGCCGGACTTGACATTAATGTTAAGACAGACAGTAATGAATCAAGAAACATCTATGGCTGGATCCAGTAGTAGAAATACTGGTCTTGGTGACTTGTTCATTCTCGGCAAGTACAAACTATACCGACGCAACACACCCGACTACACTTTCGGGATTGCTTCAACTCTCGGATTGGAATTGCCCACAGGGGCCGATTCCTTTACGTCGGAAACCTGGGACCTGCAACCCGGGCTGTACACCTCGTGGCGGAGGGGACCCTGGGCAATGGACTTTAACGTAGCATATACATTGAATGGTTTTGCTGACAGAGGCAGCGGTGACATAAATCCGGGTAATGAACTATCTTTGGATTGGGCTTTGGCACATCAGTTTAGTTTTGGAGAAAAGGCACGCGTCTCTTTGGCACCTGTATTGGAGCTGTCCTATAAGAATATCGCACCGGATCGATTGTATGGCCGCAATGTGTCGAATACTGGAGAATCTGTCCTTTATCTTTCACCGGGAATTAAATTCACCATCTCGTCGTTTATTCTGGAGGCTCTAATTCAGATCCCCGCATGGCAAGACCAAAAAGGTTCTCAGCTCAAGCGGGGAACAGGGATAATTGTCGGAACTCGGTTTATGTTCTAATGCCAAGGGTTTAAGAAATCGCAAACCAATGGCAGCTAAACAAACAGATATGGAACGATTAGAATCTTAGTGAGTGAGTGAAAATGGATTCAGTCAAACAGCCAATTTTGCGTATTCCGGAAAGCGTCAAAGAAGACTCTTTCGCCTATCGCAGTCGGGTTGAAAAATTTCTTCAGGGCCAAACTTCCGCGGTTGCCTTTCGAGCATATCGCGTGCCTATGGGAGTTTATGAGCAAAGGGCCGCCGGTAAGTATATGGTTCGTATACGTATCGGTGCCGGGCTTGTTTTACCGTATCAGTTAGAACGAATCGCTCAATTAAGTAAGACATACGGCAGTGGAGTTGTTCACGTTACAACAAGGCAGGATATTCAGATTCATGAGATTAATATCGAAGATACGCCTGATGTTCTTGAAGGACTGCTTGAGGTAGGACTTTCACCACGCGGCGGCGGCGGCAATACGGTGCGCAATGTTACAGCATGTCCGCGGGCGGGGGTCTGCCCCAAAGAAGAATTTGACGTATCACCGTATGCGATCGCAACGGCTGAATATCTATTACAGTTCAAAAGCTCTTACAATCTTCCAAGAAAATATAAGATAGTCTTCTCAGGCTGCTCGGCTGATTGCGCATTTGCTTCAGTGGCCGACCTCGGCTTTTTTGCACACCAAAAAGATGGGGTTAAGGGCTTTGCTGTTTACGCCGGAGGGGGGCTGGGTTCAAATCCTGCTGTGGGTTTGAAAATCGAAGACTTTATAACCGACAATGAAATCCTGGAAGTAGCTGAAGCTATCAAAAGACTCTTTGATAAGCATGGGGACAGGTCAAATAAACACAAGGCGAGATTACGATATGTAGTCGCACGGGTTGGGACGCAAGAATTTATCAGGCTGTATAAACTTGAACGGCAAGAAGTTCGCAAACAAGGTCTTGAAGGCGATATTCCAAAAGTACGTGCCGGCGCTTCAAAGTTCGAAGTTCTTGGGTCAGCGGCTGATAATAATGGTCTGTCATCGCTTCGGCAAAACGTATTACCCGAGAAGACAGAAGGACTATTTACGGTAAGGCTCAGGCTAAATCTTGGCGATATACCTGCAGATGAACTAATCAAGATAGGGCAGGTCGCAGAAAAATTCGGTCAGGGCATGGTTAGAACCAGCCAGCTGCAGAATCTTTTAATCACATCTGTGCCACAGCAGAATATTGAAAAAGTCATGTCTGCTTTGGAAAGTCTTAGTATCGATGTAATTGGCAACGGCAGAGTCGAGATTGTTACCTGTACCGGAGCCGCGACATGCAAGCTGGGACTTTGCCTTTCGAGAGGTTTGGTCGATGCAATTTCAGATAAGCTCAACCAGAGTAAAGCTTCGAGGCAACACGGTGAAACGACTATCAGAATCAGCGGCTGCCCCAATTCGTGCGGGCACCACTACATCACCGATATTGGATTTCAAGGCAGAGCAAAAAGAGTCAATGGTAGGCTGATGCCGTGCTATGATGTTTTGGCCGGGGCCCAAACAACCGAGGGTAATGCACATTTGGCAGAAATGATCGGCACGGTTCCAGCTAAGAATATACCCGATTTTCTGGTCGATGCCTTTGCAACCGATGCGATAAGTAAAGAACAACTAAAAGGTCTTGTCCAGCGATATGGTGACTTTTCCTCTTTGGAATTTCCGGATGACTACTACTATGACTTCGGCGCGACTGAGCCGTTCTCACTGGCCGGCAGAGGACCCGGTGAGTGCGGAGCGGGAGTAATGGACGTAATCAAGCTGGATGTTGACCAGGCCAAAGAAGCTATCAGCTCAGCACGCAGTACCCGAGCTGCGAAGGATAAAAGCGAAAGTGTATATGAAGCAATTGTCGCAGCGACAAGAGCACTTCTGGTCATATTAGGCCTGGAGCCGAAAAAAGACAGAGAAATTTTTGCTACTTTTAGCAAGCATCTTGTTGAGCCAGGCTGGGTTAAACCTCAAGCCAAGCAATTACTTGACAGTGCAATCGATTGGCGTATGGGAGATAGAAACTCGATTGACGATCTTTTGCCACAGGTCGAGGACCTGGCAAAACGAGTAGAAGAACTCTTCCTATCCCTCGATGCTAATCTTGAATTTAGGACAAGACCGGTCGCACAAAAAGCTAATGCCGGCATTCCAGAAGACAAAAAGGATACAGAAAAGCACACTGTTGACCTGCGGGGAGTTGCCTGTCCACTGAACTTTGTCAAAGCCAAGATTGAGCTTGAAAAAATTGACGCCGGAGAGATTCTTGAGGTGCTACTCGACGAAGGAGAGCCGATTAAGAACGTGCCGGAAAGTTTTACACAGCAGGGTCAAGAAGTGATAGAAGTTAAGAACGTCGGCGACCACTTTTGTGTTAAAGTACGCCGAAAAAAATAGCTTTTCACTACTCCACTTTGCGATCTCTGATTTTGCGCGTGAAGAGATGAAAAATTGGAGATTTGGACGTGTCAGGCTAAATATCTCAAGTGTACCAGTGATTCAAAAAATTTTGAGGTCCGGAAAATGACAAAACGGAACAGGGTGTACGAAAGCGTATTTGATTTAATCGCGAGTCCAGAAAATCCAACCCCTATGGTAAGGATAAATGAGAGAATCAACCCAAACGAGGATTTTTCAATTTACCTTAAGTTGGAGCGATACAATCCATTCGGTTCTGTCAAAGACAGAATTGCCTTATCGATGTTACAAGGGATTAAAATCAACGAAGGCCAATCTTTAGTTGAACCTTCATCCGGCAATACCGGTATTGCTTTGGCGGCCCTGGCAAATGCAGAAGGCATTCCGATAGAAATAGCTGTCCCTGAGAGAATACCGGAAGAGAAGAAGATCATATTAAGGCTATTGGGAGTACAGACCTTATGGGAAGCGGATGATAATCTATGCCCATTGTTCCCAAATGAAGGAGCAAGAGGTTTGGTAAGCGCAATGCTAAAAAGCAAGGGCGGGGAAAAATATGTAAGTCCAAATCAATATGAAAATGAACTAAATGTTCAGGCACACTACAAAACGACAGGGCCGGAGATTTGGGAGCAAACCGGTGGGAAAATCGATTATTTCTTTGTTGGTTTTGGAACCTGCGGCACCATAACAGGCGTCGGCAGATACCTAAAGGAAAAAAAGCCTTCTGTACAAATAATAGGTGTTGAGCCAGCAAGAGCCGATCATAGCTTGCCGGGCATGAAAAGGATATCCGGCCTTGCAGAAGACCTGGTCCCGAAAATTCTGGACAAGTCGGTAGTAGATGATATCGTTGCGATTGACGATGAAGATGCGTACCAAACAGGAATCCGATTGGCAAGGGAAGAAGGTATTCTTGTAGGCCCTACAACCGGTGCAATATTATCTGTGTCTCTTCAATATGCAAAAAAATGTAACGGATTAGCTGTTGTTATTTCCCCCGACGATGCATTTAAGTATATTAGTTTTTACGCACCTTATGTCAAGGAGCATGGGAAACCTTAAAAGGACTCTGACAACCCCAAAAACGCTATTATTATGCCAGCACCAAAAGAAGATAGAGTAATGGCCTAATTTTAGAAGGTTGAGAAATGAACATAGCGAAAGATATGACAGAACTTATTGGCAAGACGCCATTAGTATGGCTGAGCAAAATAGGCCAGGACTGTAAGGCAAGGATAGCAGGTAAATTAGAGTTCTACAACCCCGCCAGCAATGTCAAGGACCGCATTGGTGTCAGCATGGTATTGGACGCCGAACGCCGAGGCAAAATCAAACCTGGAACCGTCATCGTGGAGCCGACCAGCGGTAATACCGGCATTGCGCTTGCGTGGGTTGCAGCAGCGAGGGGTTATAAGCTGATTTTGACTATGCCGGAGTCGATGACGACCGAACGAAGAAAGATACTGGAACTGCTTGGTGCAAAGCTTGTGCTTACGCCTGCTGAAGAAGGTATGACGGGTGCAATAAACAAAGCCAACAAGATTCTCAAAGAAACCGACGGTGCTTTTATGCCGCAGCAGTTTGAAAATCCTGCAAACCCACAAATACACAGGGAAACCACCGCTGAAGAAGTTTGGAAGGATACAGATGGTTTGGTGGATATTTTTGTTGCCGGCGTAGGTACCGGCGGTACGATTACCGGTGTTGGCGAAGTGCTGAAATCGCGAAAGCCTTCTGTCGAGATTATTGCTGTTGAGCCTTCCGCCTCTCCGGTACTCTCCGGCGGTCGAGCTTGTCCACATATGATTCAAGGGATAGGAGCCGGCTTTGTTCCAGACATTTTGAATATGGAAGTTGTTGATGAGGTCATTCGAATAGGAAACAAGGAAGCATTCAGCATGGCAAAACGTCTGGCCAAAGCTGAAGGAATCCTGTCAGGCATATCATCCGGGGCTGCTGTGTCTGCAGCGGTCAAGATAGCTAGGCGAAAGGCAAATGCTGACAAACTTATTGTTGTGGTATTGCCTGATACGGGCGAAAGGTATTTAAGTACAGAACTTTTCTATTAGGATTTTCATGGGCAATGACGGTCGGTAAATATAACATCGAGTTGCGAGAACCGGACAATTTGCAGCATGAACATTAATAAGACAGACCACACTCGGCGTGATTTTCTTAAGGCTGCAAGTCTGGGGCTCA
>CAYGBH010000010.1:0-27470 GCA_964348055.1 uncultured Pirellulales bacterium | reverse complement strand
GCAGGCCGGATATCATTAGATGCATTCTTTAGTTAACCGGCCGATGCGCGCATGTCTCCGAACGTACCCTTATGCTGACATTGAAACGGCTACGGGTTCTTATACGGAAACAATATAAACGGTAGTTGGGCAGACAGGATATAAAATGTTTTACCTTGTTGCTGTGGCGGCGGTAATGATAAGCGCAGAATGGAAGTGAGCACAGCATCCAACAATGAGATGCACTGTACTGGCGGCTGGTTGTGGTGAGATGGGCTTCACGATATACGAGCGACGAGCGACGGGCGACGAAATTCCTTGACGGATTGGGAAATTTCCTCTATTATATGCACTCAGCAACGGGGGATGAACAACATGCGGAATTATTTCGCTTTGATGGGAATTGCGATGGCTGTCTGTATGGGTTGTTATGACGACATTGAAACGGCTAAGAATTCTTATACGGAAACTATATAATCAGTAGTGAGCAAGTGAGCACTAAAAAATCTTGATAAGCGAATGTCGGAAGATGGAAACAAGCCAAAAAAAGAGAAAAAAATAGTAGTAGGTTTCTGGTTAAGATTAATCTCTGATTTTCTTGATGTAATATTTCTTGGACTATTTGGAGCATTACTTGCTTTACTTTTGAAGGGGTTGTTCTACAGAATAGGTGAAGACGGATTGTGGATCGGACTCTGCATTACTTTTTTATATACAGGAATACTGCAAAGTAATATCGGCCAGGGACAGAGTTTAGCCAAGAAGTTACTTAAAATTCAAGTTTTACGTCTGGATGGATCCTATCTAAGTTTGCCAAGGTCGTTTCTCCGATACACAATCATTGCCGTAATTTGTTACAATCCATGGATTTGGATGACTTTAACATCTGTATTACCCTTTTTAAATAACTCCTTCCTACAATCAATCTATAACTGTGGTGTATTTTTCATACTACTTGGGGTGGTTGTATTAGTGGCTTTTCATCCTCTTAAGAGAGGTTTGCATGATTTCCTTGCAGGCAGTTTAGTTGTAAGAAAAGGTATGTATGATTCAGAAAAAATACGTGTTTTGAATGTCCCTTCGAAAGTTAAAAAGTCGTTTGCTATATGGGGTGCTTGTTGCATTATACTGATAACGGCTTCCTATTACATGATACAAAAACAAAGAGACCTAATGCCATTGTTAAGGGAATTGACTGCAATACAGAAGAATATTGAAGAAACCACACAGTTTAAGAATATTTCTGTAAAGCATAATTGGCTTACTGTTAGAGGCGCCGATGACACAGTAAGAAAAACAACGAGCGTAAATATATTTCCTTTCTTGGAAAAGGCGAAATTTGATGATGATGAATTACTTTTATCTGAGATTAGAAAAGTAGTAGGCATCATTACTAATTCGTATTCTAAGATTGACGAATGTGATTATATTAAAGTGCAGGTGAGGACAGGACTCAATATTGGGATTGCTTCTTTTTATTACCGTCGTGATACCCTTTTTTCTACCGAAGGCGGATTGTTATACAAGTGATAAGATGTTAATTTTCAAAATCAGAGAATAGGAGTCATAATCTATTGATCCAGCGGACATCCCCATAAGGACCGCCTCTGGTTAGCTTGGCATTATACGGAAAACATATAAACAGTAGTTGGAAGTAAAATGGACAAAGGGGTTAAATATTTGCTGATTGTTCTTGGAGTCACCGGGCTTTTAATTTTGTTGACACTACTAATGATTGCCCCAGTTCAGACATATCGGCTGAGATCGAGCCTGCGGGACTCGACGACCCTCAGAATTCGCACTGGCGGGCACTGTCATCGGCATCCTGAGAGAGAGCGAGTATTGTTGGAAACACAGCAGACAAGCGAAATCGAATCCCTTTTGAAGAGCATCGCTTTTGCTCTAACTAGTCCAGGCACGTACTGCATGTGCTGCGGCGACTTGAGTTTCGAGTTCTACCAAGGAGATGAACTCGTGAAGTCCTTTAGTCTTCATCACGACAGAAGAATACGAATCCAGTACTCCTCATATGGAGACATAGAGTTAACTTGGGGTTCACGAAGACGTCTTGCTAAGTGGCTTGAAGATCGTCAAATCGACGAACGACTTCGTCAGTTTAACGAGGACTTGATAAAACAGGTGCCCAAGGAGGCTGATCAACCTGATGCTGAACAGATATCTTCAGAATCCGCGTCGAGAGAATCTTCTGAATAACTGTCCTCTTGATCGTAAGCTAACGTTTCGCTCTTGGCGAAAATGGGGAGATTACAATAATGCCTTGTAGGCAGGTAGGTATTTCCTCGCAATGACCCCATTAAAGTGGATAACACTCTAAGCAATGGGGCAAGCGGCCTTTAGTCAGACTCTTTCTTCTTTGCATACGATATTCGTGGTTCGTGAATCGTGAATCGTGGAGCGGCGGGGGCCTGGTTAGTCAGACTCTTTCTTTTTAGAATATTGGGCAATAATCTGTTGTTGCACATTAGGGGGAACGACTTCGTAATCTCGCGGAGAACTCCCACTAGAGACCGGGGCTAAGCCGCACAACTGATTTCTCTCAGTAATAAATTAGTTGATTAGTTTATTAGAATTGGGTAATTAGTTAATTGGCTGTTAGCGGTGAAAATGAGACGGGCCCCGGTTTTAGCGGGGCCCGTTGGTTTTTCAGGTGTTTTGCTTCGAATTAACCAGGGATTACGTTGGTCGCACAAGGACCTTTTTTGCCCTGTCCGACCTCGAACTGGACCTTCTGGCCTTCCTCAAGATTGGCGTAGCCGCTCGTCTTGATTTCCGAGTGATGAACGAACAAATCATCGCCGGCGTCATCGGGCGTGATAAACCCAAAGCCTTTGTTCCCATTAAACCATTTTACTGTACCTGTACTCACTACTGTACTCCTTTGGCCTGTTAATGGCCATAAATTGTGTCTCTCGGTTTTTTTTGGAGGATATTCTGGAGAGACGTGAGAATATACCCAACTAAACAAACCTTCATACTATCAGCACAACTAACGGGTGTCAATAAAAATAAATAAAAAAATAATCACAAAAGAATCTGGTTAGATTTTAGATTTGCGATTGACGATCAACCATTCACGAATCCGTGTCGGTCTGTGTAATCCATGGCCTTTCAATTGATTATTGATTATTTACTATTGTGGATTGAGATTGTCACGTCGGCCAGAGACATATTGACTCCTCGCAATGGCAATCGTGTGCAAGTTATTTGGAGTTTTTTTCTTTGCGTACGATATTCGTGGTTCGTGACTCGTGGTTCGTGACTCGTGGTTTGTGAATCGTGGTTCGTGAATCGTGGAGCGGCGGTGGCCTGGTTAGTCAGACTCTTTCTTCCTTGCATACGATATTCGTGGTTCGTGACTCGTGGTTCGTGAATCGTGAATCGTGGAGCAGCGGTTGCCTCGTTAGTCAGACTCTTTCTTTTTTGCATATTGAGCTATTATTTGCTGCTCGGCTTGGGTGCGGTGAAGGTGAGACGCAAAAGCTAAGCAAATATAGAGATTTGAGCTATGAGCATAAAAGAATTAATCGATAGTGCAAAACACTTGCTAAGCGAGTTAAAAGTCTTAATGTCGGATTTAATGAAGGCTGTAAAAGACTTTGCTTCGTGGCTCTACCACAGAGAGTGGACGGGAGCAGAATTTGTTATTGTATTTTGTATAATAGGCTTTTTTATTTTAGTACATTGGATAAAAAGTGAATTGAAAACAATGGCAGAGAAGAAGAAACAACCGCAGCAGCCGTCTGAACGAACAGGGGAAGAATAAAAAATGATATACTGCATTTACCGCTGCCACCAGGGGTGGGAAAAGGACTAATCGTATCCATAGTTATACTCTTCATAATTATTTTGCTTTATTTTCTTTTGCCTTACTTTTCGGCCTTGGTGCGGTGATGGTGAGAACCAAACCCTGATTTTCAGTCCCAATTTGCTGTTTTTGCAAGAAGAACTCTTTTTTTATAGAATTTTTTTGTTGACAGACTTCTGGCAATCTGCTAAAAATATAGGCAACATTTGATGTCAGGAGAAGTGGTCAGTAAGCTTCGCTTACACGTATCCAGCTTTCCAACGCGAATAGCATGACTTCTCTGTTAAAAAGTGTAATGTGAATAGACAACATGTTCCGGCTTTGCAAAATAGGCTTTTTGAGAAGAGCCGGTGATGAAAAAAATTAAAGAACGAAAGAGGAGGCGTGACATGAAGAATCAATCAATTCTTTTGTTGGCGGCGATCTTGGGTTTGGGTATCTTCGGGATTGTTCCGCAGGATGCAGTCGCTATGCCTGATGGTTGGATGGGAATAAATAGTTCCCACTTACATAGCTCCTGCTTTGGGTGGGGTCTCGCAGGTGCCCTTGACGGCACAGATTTTTGGAATATCCCTGTCTTTCAAGATCAGCCGCATCTGCCGCATTGGTTTATACTTGATCTGGGCGAATCCACTGGTATAAAGAAAGTCCGCGGTCGATCAAATACGGATTTGGATCCTATCGGTGTTGATATTTATGTGTCTGATGATCTGGGGAGCTGGGGCACGGCGGTAGCTACTGGCATTACCACATGGCAAGATACCAGTTCGTGGGTCGAGATAGATACAATCGACAAAATCGGTCGCTACATCAAGGTAGAAGTAACCGCTATAGAGGGTGCTGGGAGCGACCACTACATGGAATGGGGGCAGTACCTTGATCTTGAAGAACCTGAATACATAACAATCTTTGATGCCTACGCAGGTGCTGCGATCCCGGCTCCAGGTGCTTTTCTGCTTGGCGGCATTGGCGTAGGTTTTGTCACTTGGCTTCGCAGACGCAGGACATTGTGAGAGTATTAGCAACACGCAAGTTTGATACGGGCTGTGAGCATCCCGCTTGCAGCCCTTTTTCATTACTCCAGCCCACAGAATCTCACAGACTCCCCTCAGCTTTCAATTTCAATTGATTATTTACTCGGAGTCTTTCTTCTTTGCGTACTTATATTAGTTTTGAGTTTTTAGTGCTTAGTTTTTAGTTGTGTTGAAATTACTCCGATTCTTTTTTCTTGGAATATGCAGCGATGATTTGCTGCTGGACATTGGGCGGGACAACTTCGTAATGGCTGAGTGTCATCGAGTAGCTGCCGCGTCCGCCGGTAACGCTTTTTAACTGGCTGTTGTATTGCGTAACTTCGGCCAGCGGCACCTGTGCCTTGATAACGATAAAATTGCCGGCCAACATGTCCTGGCCCTGCACTCTTCCTCGCTTCGAGGCCAGGTCGCCGGTAATATCGCCCACATTCTCAGCAGGGATTGTTACTTCCATATCGACTATCGGCTCGAGTAAAACAGGTTTTGAATTCTTGACGGCGTCGATGAAAGCACCTTTGCCCGCCGCACGGAACGCCACTTCCTTTGAATCGACGGGATGGTGTTTGCCATCATATATGGAGACTCTTATGTCCTGCATCGGGAAACCTGCGACGACGCCTTTTAGCATTACCTCATTAATGCCCTTGGCAACGGCCGGCTCGTACTGGCCGGGAATCGAAGCGCCGAAAATGTCCCAGCTAAAGTCCAGCGGCGGGTCGGAATTTCGCTCGGCCGGCTCGACGCGGAGATAAACCTCGCCGAATTGCCCCGCTCCGCCGGTCTGTTTCTTGTGGCGGTAATGGCCCTCGGCTTTGGCGGTGATTGTCTCACGGTAGGGAATCTTCGGCTCCTTTGTCGTTACCGAGAGCTTGGAGCGGTTATGCATTTTTTCGAGTATGACCCGCAAATGCAGGTCACCGAGGCCGCTGGCGACCAGCTCCTTTGTCTGCTGGTCCCGCGTAACCTTAAAGCAGGGGTCTTCCTCGCACAGTCTCTCGAGTGCAGCACTGATTTTTTGCTCGTCGCCTCTTGTCGTCGGCTCGAGCGCTAACGAAAACATAGGCTCGGGTACGGCGGGCACTTCGAACTTGCCGGCCACGCGTCCATCGTGCACAAGGTCGCCGATTTTGAGCTCCTCGACCTTGGCCAATGTTACAATGTCACCGGCTGAGCCGGAGTCGATTTCTTTATTTTCACCGCCCTGTGATTTCAATATGTGGCCCGGCCGAATACCTTTTTTCTCGTCGTTGCGAAGGAGGTTGGTGTCCGATTTAATTGTGCCGCTGAAGATACGAAATGTAGAGTATTTCATATTTGACCGTGGATCGAAGGCGACGCGAAACACCAATCCAGCCAGCGGGCCGGCGGGGTCGGCCTTGAGCTCTGTTGAGCTGTCGCCGTCGGTCAGATGAGCGGCCTTTGTCTGAAGAGGTGACGGCGTATATTTTGCAATAATGTCCAGAAGCTCGCTTACTCCGGTTTCTTTGCGGGCATCGGTGAAAACTATGGGGATAAGTGTTCCGGCTTTTAAGGCCTCTACAAAAACGGCAGCTATTTTTTCAGAAGAGATTTCTTCACCGCCGAGGTAGCTTTCCATTAGCTCATCGTCGGCCTCGATGACGCTTTCGATTAGCTCTGTATGGGCCCGGGCGACATCCATCAGCGGTGAATCGCCGGTCTGGTTTTCGATACAATCGATGACGGATGCCTTGTCGGCGCCGGGCAGATTGGCACAGCGGCACTGCGAGCCGAAAGTTTCCTGAATAGCTTTTATCAACTCAGGAAAAGCGACGTTTTCGGCGTCCATTTTATTTACGACGATGAGCCGCGGCATATTAGCCTGGGTAGCTAATTTGAACAGTTTGCGCGTATTGGTTTCTATGCCGGCTGCTGCGCTGATAACGATTACGGCTGTCTCTGCGGCCGGTATTGCCTTTATGGCCGGCCCGATGAAATCAGGAGCGCCCGGCGTATCGATAATGTTGATTAGCCTGCCGTCGTGCTCGATATGGATGAGGGCCGATTGTATCGAATGCTGGTGTTCTTTTTCTTCATCGTAATAGTCGCAGATGCTCGTTTGCTCATCGACACTTCCGAGGCGGTTTGTTGTGCCGGTTTTATGGAGCATTGCCTCAGCGAGAGAGGTTTTGCCGCTTCCGCCGTGTCCTAACAGAACAATATTACGAATGTCGTTGGTATTAGCCACTTTTTAAGTCTCCCATAAAGCTTGTTTCCATGTTCCCATTTAGATAGCTTCAAAAGGAGCAATAATACAGTACTTTAGGTATGAAGGACAAGGAATTTTTTTTGCAGGGCTCCATTGCCCGCAGTAGAAGTGTCAGTATTATTCGTAGTTTGCCAAGATGCTTTTTGCAACACCTTCGCTTATGATGCCCGCTTCAAGGATGGCATTTATGGATTCCGACATTGTAATCATGCCGTGCTTTTTACCTGTCTCGATAACAGTTCGCAAGAAGAACCCACCCTTCCTTCTTATAATGTTTTTTGCGGCACTGGTTACAACCAATACTTCACAAGCCACCCTTTGTTCGCCATTTACCGTTGGGATTAGTTCCTGGTGAATCATGCCCTGTAAGGATTCGGCCAAAAGAAATCTTAACTGACCTTCGTCAGTAGCAGGGGCATAACTTAAGAGTCTTTCGATAATCTTATCGATCGATATAACATGGAGGGTGGAAAGGACCAGGACACCGGTTTCTGCAGCCGCCAGGGCAATCTTAATAGTCTCGTAGTCTCTCATCTCACCTATTGAGATAACATCGGGGTCCTGTCTTAAAGCAGCCCTTAGTCCGCTATAAAACGACTGAGTGTCTCTTCCAACCTCTCTTTGCCTTACAACCCCGACCCTGTTGGTATGCACGTACTCGATTGGGTCCTCAATGGTAACTATGTGCTTTTCACAGGTTGTATTTATTTCATCTATCATTGATGCCATTGTTGTGGTTTTTCCCTGACTTGTGCTTCCGGTTATTAATACCAGCCCTTTTGTTCTGTGAGCCAGGTCTTTAACGATATCAGGAAGAGACAATTCCTTAATCGTTTTGGGCCTTGTGGGGAGAATTCTGATTGTGGCGCCGACCTCACCGTTAAAATAGCCCACATTAATCCGATATCTTCCAGTTCTGTCTGCCAGCATTAAGTCATAATCAAGATTTTTTTCAAATTGGATTTTCTGGTCTTCTGTCAGCAGTTCCAAGGATATTTCCCGGCTTTGTTCAGCGGTCAGCTTTTCTTTTGTGATAGGAATCAATTTTCCTCCCACCCTGAACAATATGGGAGCACCGGCACAAATATGTATGTCGGTGGCCTGCTGGTTTTTTGCGTGCTCTAATAATTGTCTGCGGTTTATCATAACTCGATTCTGTATTTGTTATCGTGCCTGAGAGTTCGCCTTGCACGGCTGCACGACGCATTTATCTGAACTTCGGGCTCTTTATCTGTCGGGATACGTATGAGAACGGCTAAAGTTGAGCCGCGAATATCGGTTTCAGTAACATCTAATCTTATGGTTTTGTCAAGGTTTTTTTTGTCTTGGCTTTTGATTTGTTGTTTTGCCCAGGCCAGGCCGCTGGCCACGAGGTTGCGCTGGCAGGCCTGGAGATAAGCGGTATTCGATTGGAACACCATGGTTTTCGCACCGGCGGTTAAAACAGACATCGTAACTCCGATTACGGCCATCGCCACTATTACGAGCACCAATACATAACCATTTTTTCTTTTCTTTTTCATCGCTGCTTCAAAGCCTTTCAGAAAACACCTACGAAATACAGGTGTGAATTAGCCATCTTTTCCTGCAATTTCTTTCTAAGTCTGTGCTTTATATGGGTCCTAACCTCCACAGCATAGCCGTGCCCTTGTCGTCTCCACAGGCGCCATTCAACTTTAGCGTTGGGCATCACCCAGACCCTTGCTTCTTCGCGACCTTGCTGGGTATCCGTTAACCTGCGTCTTAGCACCCGGCCCTCCTCTAATTGATAGCAAATCATACCTTCCGCCAATTCGATCAAGAGCAGTCTATCGTTCGTAGTGTGCCCGGCAAATGAGTCCGGCAGGGCCTTCGCTGCATCAATGTCCCGCTGGATTTGCCCGAGCATATTTAGCAAAGTTGTGTTGTCCTGCAAGACCCGGGCGGACCGCGGAATATCCGTGAGAAGGGTGTTGAATAAACCGTCTAAAACAAGCGCCACGAACGGCAAAGTAATTACTACCATCAGGACTTCTACAATAGTAAAGCCTTTACGCATATCTATCACTCCCCTTGGGCCAAGGATTCATCGCCTAAAACATATCTGGATAGCTGAACTTTCACTTCCTTACGAAAGCTCCTGCCGTTTGCCGTTACCTCTATCAGTTTCAAACCCCGCCATTGACCTGTGCCCGGTGAGCTTTTGATAGAGACGGTGAGCTTGGGCCAGAGCCGTTTAAAATCTTCGTCAGGGATTGGCGTGCCCGTTGCGGTGATGCTGTCGAGTTGGGCCTGTACCGCTGCTATACAGCGCTGCCTTACCAGCTGGTAGCGATTGAACCTTGCGAATCCGTGCAGTGATAGTGCCAGCCCAACCAGAAGAGTGGCCAAAATAGTGGCCGCCACTATCATTTCAGTCAGCATGAATCCACCTTTTTTTCCGTTTTTATCAGGCACAGTTCTGCTCCATTTAAGCTATTACGGGTACGTAAGCTCCAGCATATTTCCAATAACTGCAATCAGCGGCGAGAATATGGCGTAAACTACGAAGCCTACCGTTGCTCCCATAAGAAGTATTATACAAGGCCACATTATGAACCTAGCAAGGTTTACGTAGTAGCTGTAGTTTGAGCGATAGAACGACTCGAGCATTTCGAGGATAGCCAGAGTATTGCCCTGATTGACCTGGTCGTCAAACGCCCAGGCCAGAGGCGAGCCCAATTTGGATTCTCTGGCGGCAGCTGCTATATTGTCACCTCGCTGCACTTTCTCCAGCCATTCTCTGATTCGTTCTCTAAAACAATTATTTATGTCCAGGCCGAGTGTATCAGCGATTGCATCATCGACCGTGCTGCCGGCATTGAGCGACAGCTGCAAAAGCTCAACAACCTGCACCATCGAGTAGTTTTTCTCGAACCAGTGCAGAACAGGCAGGTGCCATTTGATAAAGTCACCGATTCGCGAAACCAAGTAAGGTTTTTGTGGCTGGCGGGGGCGGAACTTGACGCGAATCGAAACAGGAATGGCCACAAGAACTACCAGTGCAAGTGCCAACAAAATCACCCACCCGTATTCATACGCTATAAAATTCGTGACGGCGATTAACAATCGAGTAGAAGCTGGAAGTGCTGCTTCCCCAACCATTTCTTCCAACACATTTTTGAACTGTGGGATAACGAACTGCATAACTGACCACAATATGAAGAACGTAAAGCTCATTACTATTAGCGGATAGAGGGGGTGGACCGGTTTGATTTTTCTGCGTTCGTTGGACTTGGTTATCATATCGGCTTCGATTGCGCCGAGAGCAAGTGGAAGCTGGTCGATTCGCTCTGCAGCAGCTATCATTGCCACCGCATAACCGGGACATTTCGGGTAGCCTCTCCTGATAGACTGGCTCAATGAGTAGCCCTGCACCAGCCATTTTTGTATTCTTTGCAGGATAATTGAGCGGCTGTCTGTTCGCCCGGCGGCCGCTGATTCCAGGGCCATAGGTAACGGCAGATTCTGCCGCATACTTGAACCAATTGTCGAAATAACGTACACAGCAGTTGTACGCTGAGAGGTTAGAGCGCAGCTTATAATCGCACCGATGAATACTATTATCCCTATAAAGAAAAAGGAAAATACAAGTCCACCGATGCTTACAGCAGTCAAAACAACGGTAATGGCCAGTAAGAGAAAAATGGGTATACTGATGAGTATCCACTTTGCCCATATCTGTGGCCATCGTTCGGTATCGGATTCAGGTTTTGTCACCGAGACAATAGCTAATGTCAGGAGGAAAATGACAACTGCGGAGAGTATGGCCTCGTATGCTTCTGTCAGATAGCCGGCCCAAACCAGCACGAAACATACGACCGGCGATGTAATCAAGGCAATACCGGGTTTCATAAAAGCCAGGATTATGTAGAAAACCAGGATTAATGTTGCTATAATAAGCATCTCTTCACTCAATCAGCCCGCCGCAGACAGGCTCGTAATGATTTGTATCATTGGCAAAAACATCGCCAGGACAATCAAAAGTATGATTGATCCGACCATAATCAGCATTATTGGCAATAGGACCGCCTGCAATCTTGCCTGGCCGCATCGGGCCTGCTCGGCGTACATCTGGCCCAAGCTGTAGAGATTGTCCTGCAGCTCATTGCGCTGGGTGCCAAGCTGAATTGAATACAGGAAGAGCCTTGGTATCATCCTGCAGAACTGCCCTGCCTCCAGGATGTTGGTTCCCTGCTCGATTTGACCGGCAAGGGCCTCGCTTTCCAGAATAACCTTTTCACTTCCTGTTGCACCTGAACTCAATCTCAGCGACGCCGGCATATCGCAGCCGGCTGCAACCATCATTGCCATCGCCTCGGCCATCCTGCTGAGCACACTGCTGTGGTACACCCTGCCGACGACGGGCACTTTTAAGAACAGTGACTCCTTGAATCTGCGTCCTGCTGGGTATGTGGAAAGTATTGCGAACAGAGCAAGTATCGCAGCAACAATAAGACCTACGCCCGTCCAAAAAGGCACAACGTTTTTCGGGACATTCAAACAGGCCGTAGTTAGAAGATTCAACTGGCCTTGGACCATTTCCTCAAGTACCGCCTTGAACTGCGGAATTACAAACAAAAATACACCTGTCAGGATAACCGAGGCCAGGACCAGAATAACTGCGGGATAACTTATCGCTTCGAAGATTATCCTTCTGGTTTGATTGGCCATCTCCAGATGCCTGTTAAGGCTTGTGAGCATTTCGCTTAGTCTTCCTGTTTCGACCCCTGCTTTTAATATTCGGCCATATAGAGGTGGAAAACGCTTCTGTCTCTTTTCGAACGCTTTCTCAATGCTCACGCCGGCTTCAAGCTCGCCGGCAATAGCATCGATGAGTTTGCGCATCGACTTTGAACCGACATCGGCGGCAAGCTCTCGCAGCCCTCTTTCCAGAGGGATTCCGGCCTTGGTTATTGAAGCGAGCTGCTGATTGAAAAGTAGAAATTCGTTTCTGCCGACGGCCGTCTTTGGCCTTTTGGGTTTGGCCTTTTCGATGGAATTTACGGCAAGAGCCATCTGTTTGAGCAGTTCGCCGGCCTCGTTGCGAGAGCCGGCTTCAATGGTGCCTTTCATCAGCCGGCCTGCCGATGTCAGTGCATTGTATTCGAATGTCGCCATCTTATGTTCCTTTTAATTACGGAGGACGCACACATATTTTTTCATTCTTTTAGGTTTAGCTCATAGCGGATGGCTTCTTTAGCTGTTGCTCCTTCGGGAGCGGGGCCTTCTAAGACTGCTTTGGAGCCGGTACGGCTATAAACAAACGGTTTCTGAGTAATAGGATCATCGGGAATATTGACTTCGGTGATGTTACTTAGCTCATCTGGAAACTTGCCGTTATGGGCGGCGGCGTAGAGACGCAAGGCTTCAAGGCATTGCAGGGCAGCGGCGTGGCGGTTTAATCTATTCATTGTCAGACGTACCCTATCTTGAGCTGGTTTCAATTGCTTTTCGAACTGCTGGCGGACGAGAAAGTTATACTGCTTGAGGTTTAGGTTTTCTATCTCGAGCTCTATTGTTTTTGTAAGGTCGACGGGCGGCTTCGGCAAAGCGCTCAAGGCCTGGTAAAGGTTAGGTGAATCGGGAGCCTGGATAAATTGTTCAAGCTCTCTGAACATAACGGCCCCGATGGCCACGCCGACCAGACCCTGGGTTAAGTTGGGAGCCTCACCCATGTGTCTTGCCATTGCCAAACCGGTCTGAATAGTCCTGACAGCCTGGTCATACTGCCCCTGAGCGATTTGAAGGCGAGCCTGTACCGCAAGAACAAAGGTTATCTTGCGATATTCAGAGAGATTCTCCGGAAGCGTCCCAGGCTCGAACGGCGGCCAGTTACACTGCTTACATCTGGTAGCTTGTTCGACTAATTGCAGGGTGGTTTTGAGTTGCTGCAGAGTTGATTGCACCTGCTGTCGAGGTAATTTGTCTAATGTGGTCTTGCGCCACGTTCTAATTCTTTCCTCTATCTGCGGGTCTTTAGGTAATGATTGGGCGGCTTTTTCATAGAGGGGCACTGCATCCACATCGGTTTGCTCGTCAGCTTTTGGCAGAAGCAGGTATTTCTGGGCAGGTTCAGGGGCTTTAGACGGCTGGAGCGTCAGTTCGACTATCTTGACGTCCGTGTGGATAGGCTCCGGCGGTTCCGGCTTTGCCTGAGGCGGTAGTTTTGTATCGCCAACCTCCTGCACTTGCCGTTCATTCTCCAGTTCCTCTACCGGCTGTGGTTTAGAGGGTAATAACACAGCTACCAGAATAATCAGGCCCAGAACTAAGACTGCAAGCCCTGCGATTTTCAGCCAAAAAGTGTTCATAATTGTTCACCGGCCTCTGAGCGAGAGCCGGCTTCAATGGTGCCTTTCATCAGCCGGCCTGCCGATGTCAGTGCATTGTATTCGAATGTCGCCATCTTATGTTCCTTTTAATTACGGAGGACGCACACATATTTTTTCATTCTTTTAGGTTTAGCTCGTAGCGGATGGCTTCTTTAGCTGTTGCTCCTTCGGGAGCGGGAGCTTCTAAGACTGCTTTGGCACCGGTACGTTGGTAAACAAAAGGTTTCCGGCTAACAGGGTCATCTGGAACAGGGACCTCGGTGACGTTGCTTAGCTTATCTGGAAATTTGCCATCGTGAGTGGCAGCGTAGAGACGCAATGCTTCAATGCATTGCAGGGCGGTAACATGGCGATCTAATCTGCTCATCAATAGAGTTATCCTTCTTTTCACATCCGGATCTGGCATTTCGAGTTCTATCTGCTCAGTCAGGTCAACCAAGGGTCTCGGCAATCTCTGTAAGGCCAAGTAGAGGCTCGGCGCATCGGGAGCTTGGATAAATTGTTCAAGCTCTCTGAACATAACGGCCCCGATGGCCACGCCGACGAGACCCTGGGATAAGTTGGGAGCCTCACTCATGTGTCTTGCCATGGCAAAGCCGGTCTGCACATTAGCGATGGCCTTATCGTACTGGCCCTGAACAATTTGGAAGTGTGTTTGCAAGGTAAGAATATAGATAATCTGGCGGTATTTACTCAAATCTTGCATAAGTTCGTCCGTAGTTTGATCATCTTCCGCTTCCAGCCACTTGCAATGTTTGCACTTAGCAGCTTGTTCAAGCAATTGCAGGGTGGGTTTGAGCTGCTGTAGAGTCGATCGCACCTGCTGACGAGGCAATTTGTCTAATGGGGTCTTGCGCCACGTTCTAATTCTTTCCTCTATCTGCGGGTCTTTGGACAGTGATTTGGCAGCTTTTTTATATAGCGGCACTGCATCGGCGTCAGTTTGCTCGTTAGCTTTCGGGAGAAGCAGGTATTTTTGCGCGGGTTCAGGAGCCTTAGCCGGGTAAAGCGTTAGGTCAACTGTGCGAGCAGCGGAGCGGCCTGCGTCTGTGGGAGCCGCAACCAACAACAGAATGATAATGTAGAAAAAAGTGCGTTTCATAATGTATCTCCTGCATTTAAAGCAATCAAAAGGTCAGGAGTCATCTGAGACGATTCCACATACCTTGTTCAGCTCGGCCTGTGTTGTGATACCATCACCGACCAGACGCTCACCGTCAGCCAGCATACTGGTATGACCTTTACACATCAGCAAAGCCTCAAGTTCTTCGAGGTCGGCTTTGGCTAAAATGGCCTTTCGCAATTGACTATCAAGTTGAACCATCTCTGCTATTAGTACCCGGCCTTTGTAGCCGGTGTTAAAACAGGCATCACATCCTGTCGCTTCAAAGGTTCCTGTTTTGTTCTTCATCTTGCATTTCGTGCAAAGTTTTCTGACAAGTCTCTGGTTGAGAACTGCTGAGACGCTTGATGTTACCTGGTAAGGCTCGATACCCATTTCGAGCAGCCGTAGGAACGCCCCCGCAGGGCTGCCGCTGTGCATTGTGCTCATCAGCAGATGTCCGGTTAGTCCTGCTTCGATGGCTATTCTGGCGGTTTCAGCGTCCCGGATTTCTCCAATCATCAAGACTTGGGGGTCCTGCCTGAGCAGCGACCGCAGGCCAACAGGAAATGTCATCTGGCCGTGCGGTGTAATCTGCACCTGTGTGGCGCCGTCAATCCTGATTTCCACCGGGTCTTCGAGGGTTACAACGCTCTTGCCGGGAGAGTTTTTTAGAATGTGCCGCAGAAGAGCAGCGAGGGTGGTACTTTTTCCACTGCCGGCCGGGCCGGTCAACAGTAAGACGCCCTGGTTTTTGGCGGCAATTTTTTTCAAGGCTGCGTATGTGGGCTTTGAAAAGCCCAACTGGGCCAGTTCCATAAGCTCAATATTTTTGTAAAATAATCGCACGACCGCTCGTTGGCCGTGTATTGTTGGAAAAACCGCCAGGCGCTGGTCCATAATTCGGTCATCCTGGCTCCTGGAGATTTCAATCCGGCCTTCCTGAGGTATATCGTTACGATAAGTCAGAAGCCCGCCAAGTACCTTCAGCCTTGCAATTACATTGTCGGATAAGGGCTTCGGTAGCGTTTCGACGGTGCTCAGGACGCCGTCGAGGCGGAATTTTATCGCTAATTCAGCGCCGGTGGGTTCGAAATGGACATCGCTTGCGCCGGATTTTACGGCTTTTTTGAGCAAATCGTCGACCAGAGATACCACGTCCTGGGCATTTGCTTTTTGTTCGTAAAAGCTGTTCGTATAATCACTTACATCCATATTCTTGTGGTTTGATTCCGGCGAATTCGGCATTTTCCGACCCTTGGTTACAAAAACTAAGACGCAACGGCACCCCAAAACGTTATCTAAAAAAGCGTTTTTTTTGCCCATTATTGTGTAATTTTTGTTAACATATTGTTAGGTGCTGCGTCTTAACAGATAGAAGTGTAAGACAATCGGGATGGGTGTTTATGTTTGGTAAGGCCGTAAGTTACGGATTACTGTGGGATTTTGCCGTTTCTGAAAGCGTCGGCGAGAGCCAGCGGTGGATATTGTCTGCAATGCAAAGCCACGGGCAGGACTTGGTCACGATGCTCTGGCGAATATTAGGCAATGAGCAGGACGTCTGCGATGCCTATCAGAATACGTTTCTGCAACTGGCTCATTACGAAGGGGGGCGAAAACCTGAACATATAAAAGCGTATATTTTCCGTGTGGCGAACAATGTAGCGATCTCGATGTTAAGACGCAGGATTGCTGAAAAAAAGAGAGTGTCCACGGCTGTTAATGCCATAAAGGAAGCAAGCTCGCCTGCGAAGGAGCTTGATTCCAAGTACTTGGAAGAAACTTTAAGATGCTGTATAGCCAGGCTGCCCGAACACCTGCGAAACGTCATAACGCTGCGCGACCTGGCGGAATTGTCGTACGCTCAAATAGGCAGAATGTTAGGTATATCAGCAGCAACGGCGAGGGTTTACAGGTGCAAGGCAATCCAGTTGCTGACGGTATGGATGGGCAAAGAAGATGAAGACAATGAAAAGTAAAAATACGAATAGCAAGTGCAGGCGAATCAGGGCCTGGCTGTATGAAGCTATAAGCAGTCGATTTGGTATCGATGCGGACTGGGTAAAAAAGCATATTGCGGATTGTCCGAGATGCCAGCGGCGGCTGGCTTTGGCTGGTAACGTCAATCTCGCATTGTCGATTGTGAAATCTCAACCTCACAAGCTTGATTTATTGATGCGTGCAAATACCCAGACCATTGGCGTGCTCAAACACAGTCTTCGTCGGGCGCCGAAAGCGCGGAAACTTAGAACAATGCTGCCCGAACCGAAGCTGCTGGAGAGGTGGGGCAAGTACAGATGTTCTGCGGCAAATCTGGCGGCCTGTATTGCAGTCCTGTTTCTTATGAAAATTGGTGTTTTTTCCTCCATGAATGAGTTCCAAACCCAGGGCCAAAAAGTCATCAGGCAATATTACGTCAGCCAGGTGGGCGAGGACCTGGCAGACGAGGTTTTTGCGAAAGGCACGGAGCGACCGTCATCTGCGAATTCTCGCGGAGCTGTCATGGCTTAGTATGTAGTAGGTTCTGCTCGGCGGTCAAGTATACGGCAGACAATTCCGATAATCGTTCCCTTACGGTAGTCATATCCCGTCGCTCAATATCAAAGTTCTATCGGACGTATGAAAGTGCTATTTTTCTGCCGTGAGCCGGTTTGATTGGCCCAAAATTATTACTTATACTTTATATGAGGGTCTTCATAGGCGTTTTGTGTGTCCACCCTGTTGGAAATTACTTCTGATAGTGGACAGCCAGGCTCTTATCGCAGATTTCTAATGGGACCCGTAGGAGGTTAACTGGTGAGGGGGCAAGGACTTTTGACCAGAATGAACGGTTGATGATTGAGATTTGAGATTATGTTTAGAAAATTTACTATTCTTGGCTCAGTGCTATTAATTGCCGGTGCTGCTACGTTAGGATTAATTCTGGTTGAGAAAAGAAAGGAACAGCAAAGGATAGCCGCTTATAAGCTTAAGTACGATTCAGAGACGAGCCAGTATCTTGAGCGATATAATGAGTGGTTGCAGTCGCCCCCGGGGGAGCGGGCCCAATTGCCGTCGGGATTGGACGAATATGGGAAAACCAAAACAAACGCTCAACTACAGATAGAGCAACAGGAAAGACTCAAGGCCGACCTGGATAAATTAGCTGCGGACGAAATGGATGTTTATCCCTTTGCGGATGTTCTCTACGGCGAAAACTGGCAAGACGAGTTGGCCAGGTATAAAAAGCGTAAAGAGCTGAGTGAGCTTATCTTTTCCGCCTCCATTCTTTGTATGCTGGTAGGGGGGGCGATTTTAGGTTTGTCACTATTACTATTGGCGGCACGACTGCTTAATAAGGGCTCATCCCATGTGACGAAATTAGCCGCTACTTATTTGAGAGGTCGAGAAAAGACGAAGGCCGGACAGCCGGCCCAAGCCGATGCAAGTGCAAAAGCGGAGATGAAAGCTCAGGCCAAAGCTGAAAGAAAGGTTAAGGCCGGAGCTGAAAAACTGGCCAAAGCCGAAGAAAAGGCAAGAGTAAAAGCCGAAGCTAAAGAAAAAGCCAGGGCTGAGGTCGAATCGAGGGCAAAAGCCAAAGCTAAAAGAAAAGCCAAGGCTGAGGCGAGGGCAAAGGCCAAAGCTAAAAGAAAAGCCAAGGCCAAAGCTGAAAAATTGGCCAAAGCCGAAGAGAAGGCGAGGGCAAAAGCCGAAGCTAAAGAAAAAGCCAGGGCTGAGGCCGAGGCAAAGGCAAAGGCCGAAGCTAAAAGAAAAGCCGAGGCTGAAGCCGAAAAACTGGCCAGAGCCGAAGAGAAGGCCAGGGCCAAAGCCGAAGCTGCGGCCAAGGCAAAAGCCGAAGCTGAAGAAAAGATGAGGGTTCAAGAGCAGGAAAGCCAAGATAAAAACCATTCAAAAGCACTCAGGGATTCAAGCTGGCAGGATTTCGAAGCGGATTCTGCCGACCAGGCTGAGAAAATTGCCGTTTTACTCTCGGATGAGAAATCCATCGACCTTGAAGAATCGTTAAAAGCCGCAGCAGAAAATGTGAACGTAAGTCTCAAGCTTAAAGATTCGCTCAAAGCCCAAACAGAAAGTTTGGAAAAGCAGATGGCGGAATTCAAGCGGATGACTCAAAGTGTTCAGCAAGCTGCTGTTGAGCAGTCAGACCCGATCGGTAATACACTGACGGAACTGACCGAACAGGTGGCAGCCATTCGTGAATATGCTACAGGCCAGCAGGGCAGACTTGAAAAACTTCAGGATGGGTACGATTGGAACATAATCAAAACTTTTTGCCTGCGTGTTATCCGCTGCATCGACAATCTTGAGAGCCGTATTGGCCGGCTGTCCGAACAGGATAGAAAGGCCGTGCACCTCGAGGAAATAAGGGATGAGCTGATATTTGCTCTGGAATCCAGTGGTGTTGAACAATTTAATCCCGAGTTAAACAGTGATTATCGCGGACAGGAGAAGTACGCAGAGGCCGTTAAAGAGAAGGAATCTTGCAAAGATTCGAAGCAGAAAGGCAAAATTGCAAAGGTCATTAGACCAGGTTATCAATACTTTATTAGCGAGGAGAATGTCAAGGTGGTGCGTCCAGCTCAGGTTAAACTATTTGGTTAGGCAGGAGGCACTCAAGACAGTGGACAGAGGACAGAAGACTGTAGTCTGGTAGTGAAAATGAGGTGTGTAAAATGGCTAATAGTATAGTTGGCATAGATCTCGGCACAACTTTCTCAGCGTTGGCGGTTCTCAATGCTATCGGCAAGCCGGAGATAGTCCCAAATGCCGATGGTGAAAGGCTTACGGCGTCTGCGATTTTCTTTGATGAGGAGAACCCTGATATAATCCGGGTGGGCGTTGAAGCGATTAATTCACGTCGTCTGAATGCTCAAAGGTCTGTTCGTTGGATAAAGCGACACATGGGAGATGCGAAGTATCGCAGGAAAGTTGACGGCAAGGGCTGGACGCCTGTGGAATTGTCCGCATTGATTCTGAAAAAGCTCAAGCAGGAGTGCTCGGGTGAGCATGGTGACATTCGCGATGCTGTTATTTCGGTTCCCGCCCACTTTGATGAAGCTCGTAGAAAAGCGACCATGGACGCAGGGGATATTGCCGGACTGAACGTGATTGGAATTGTCAATGAACCTGTGGCCGCGGCCTTGTATTACGCTACCACACGCAAGGTTTCAGGGAGGGTCCTGGTGTATGACCTGGGCGGAGGAACCTTCGATGTAACCATAATGGATGTCAAGGGACATGATATGAAGATTGTCTGTTCACAGGGTGACCATGCGCTTGGCGGTGTGGACTTTGACCGGAAAATATTGGAGATGCTGGAACAAAACTACAAAGACAAATTCGGCACCGAGCTAATCGGCTCTGACGAAGATAGGGCCAAGTATGAAGATGAGGCCGAAGATATCAAAAAAACGTTGTCTCGGCGTCCTGTCGCGAAAAAGATGCTCTACGGAGCGGCGGGCAATATGAAGGTGGAAATAACCCGCGAGATGTTTGAACAAAGTATTTCATCGTTGATGGCTCGTACGGATATCTTGGTGGAAGTGGCCCTTAAGGAAGCGGGTATCAAGGCTTCGGGAATCGATAAGGTGCTTTTGGTAGGTGGCAGTACCCGGATACCGTTAGTCAAAGAACGCCTGGAGAAGAAGTTCGGATCTGCACCGGAAAAAGCGGTTAATGTGGATGAATGCGTTGCGCTTGGTGCTGCTTTACATGCCGGACTGACGGCCCTAAGAGAAAAACCAGATAAGGTGGCTGCTGGAATTTCCAAGGGGCTGAAGGATATTAACCTCACGGATGTTTGCAATCACAGTTATGGCACTATTTGTGCTCCTATTGACAAGGAGACCGGCCGACGCGTAATTGAAAATCGAATCATTTTGAAGAAAAATACACCATTGCCTTGCGAAAGCTCACAAACGTTCTATACCGTCTCTGAGGGACAAGCACAGGTTGAGGTGACCATCACGCAGGGAGAAGACACCGCTGTCGAGTACGTAAATAAGATTGCAACGCATAAGTTGAAGCTTCCGCCGGGTAGGCCGGCAGACCAACCCATTAAAGTTACTTATAGCTATGATGTGAATCAAAGGATGCAGTGCAAGTTCGAAGACGTCGAATCGAAGACGGTTCTTGAGGTCGACCTTTCCTTGGATCAGGATGGCAATATGTCAGAAAGCGATACAAAGAAGAAGAAAGGACGATTAAAATCAGTCAAAGTCAAATAGTGCTATGGGTGCGGGTCCCCATCTTGCTGTAAATTGTTAAATGGGGTCTCTCTTTAGGTATGGAAATGGGCGAACTTCTGATTCCAATTTTGATTGTGGTGCTGGCATCTGCACTCGCTTGTCGCTTGTTGCTCGTTGCTCGTCGCTCGTGCGACGGGACCCGAGCGGTGAGTGTCCTGTCTCGGCTTTTGCACAGAACGAACTCTAAACAAAGTGTGAAGGATTCTGTCCGGTCCGACCCTCGAGGATTTCCCGCCCGTCTTGGCTCGGACAAGACGAGACAGGCAAAGGACGGGTCCCTTGATTGTCGTGTTCAGCTAACAAAGCAAAAAAAGGATAATTGCGTTTTTGATGCTTTTGATGTGGAAATCTGCGGCTCGATTCCTGCCCGCCGCGATACGGACTTTGCGACTTTGAGAGTTTCGATCATGGATATAACAGATGGAGCAGCCAAAGGCGAACCGGTACAAGCGCTGGTTAAACAGTGGCAAATACAAGACTCGTCCCCACAAGGCGGGGGCCCGCCCATATTTTGTTACAACGCCGATCTCGGCAGGCTTCCTCGCCAGGTTACTACTCTTTCAGATTGGATGAGTGTTGCCCAGCTACGCGTTGACTGGTTGAGGTTTGCTCGTAAAGGAAAAAGAAACCTGCAATTCAACACGTCAATATTGTCCCGTGAGAGCGGTAAAGAGCTTGCTTGTGGTGAATGCACGTTTGCTTATGAAAACCCTGACTTTGGCTATATCGATTTAGAGGAAAATAACCGGCGTACAAAAACGCTCGCAGTGGCGCTGGCATTTGCCGTCAGTGCCGCGGATGACAAACTATACGACTGCGAAGTCGAGCTTATAAAGGACTGGGCAAGAGCTAACATTGGCGGGGCTCAAGCGTCTGATAAAGCCCGACGTAAACTCGAGAAGGCATTAAGCGAGACCATTGCTTTTTTCCGTAATGGCAAGCAACTCGACACTTATGAAATTTGCAAAGAGGTTGTTGAAATTGCGCCTCTTGCGGAGCGCTATGACATTCTGGACCTTTGCTTGTATGTGGCACAGGCTAACGGTTCGGTTAGCGCCGAGGAACTGGATGTCTTGAAGGACCTGGCGAACTGGCTCGAGGTTGACACGAACAGATTTCGCGAAATGATGGGAAAAATCCTGCCGGTCAGTATGTGTGAGGTCAAAGATGCAGAAGTTATCCTCGGCGTTACTTCGGATATGAGTGGAGAAAAAGCCTTGGAGCATCTGAATAAGGAATACATTAAATGGAATTCGAGAGTGACAAATTCCAATCCTGAAATTCAATCCCAGGCAGACCAGATGCTCAAACTTATTGCAGAAGCAAGAAGTCGATACGCAGAGCGGAACTGCTCAAATTAAGAATACCGAACGCACCCATTTTGGGGTTCAAGAGCCCTTCGTTGTCGTATTGCTTAGACCCGGATTTCCCATTTGCCTGTGATAAACAGGCAGGAGATTGATAGTGTAGTGCTTAGGGAGGCCGTTCAAGCCTGTTTTTACTATCCTAAGTGGAAGAACACAATGGGCGAAAGGTGCAAGGAGGCTACGAGATTTTGAGGGTAATGACAAAGTTACTTTCGGCAACTTTGGCGGCAAAATCTATAAAAAGGTGTTGCAGATTATTGTAATTTAAAGAAGATTTTGATATCATTGTGGAAATAGAAGGCGGAGGAGTATTTCTAAAAGTGTTAAATGGGAATGTCGGATTACAATTGACAGACGTTTGAGGGAGCTATTAAGGGAGTCGTTGTCTTTAATATGATCGGTACCAAAAAGCACATCACTTCAAGCGGGATCCACATCTTGCTGCTTGTGTCGTTGCTCGTCAACTTTGGTGGCTGCAAGGAAAAAGACCGGGGTCAGGATGTTGAAGAACCGGCGCCGGTTGAGCAGACTGAAAGCATAGTGTCTGCAGACCAGAGTGAGCTGATTGATCCCAACGGTAGAATCAAGCTTCGAATCCTCTGTACCACCAGTCCGGAGGAAGGACGGACCGATGATTTTACTGAATTCCTGAGCAAGCACTTCGTAAAGGCAGCAGCCACGGACTACAAGAATTTTCGCGAAGAACTCGCAAAAGATTTCGATGTTGTTATTATCGACTATGGTATGCGTCGCCTAGGTACACCTGTTCCTAAAATATCTCGAGATTATTCACGTGCGACCGTCACGATTGGAGTCGCAGGTTCTATGGTCTGTCGAAGGCTTAACTTAAAACCGGGATACTTGTGAAACTGCATGGCAAATGCGGCTCATGGTGAGTCGCTCCAACATGAGGTTTATCAGAAGCCTTTTAAGGTCGAGCCCGAGTTTGAATACCGGAAAACACCGGACAATTATCATGACAGACACCTCGGAACCGACAAGTTGCCCGGCAAAATGAAGGTCTGGAAAGTTCAGAATTCCGAGAGGGGCAATGTCGTCAGCCGTGCCTATGGATTTGAAGACTCCCCGGATGCCGAGGCCATTGCGCTGGGATTCAATCGGGGAAAGGAATATGGGGCAATTGGTATCGGTCGGCACGGCAATGTCCTGCAGTGGGGCTATTTTGATCCACCATCCCAGATGACGGAAGCAGGCCAGAAGCTTTTTCTTAATTGCATTTGTTATATCCATCGGTTTGATGGCCAGCGTCCCCTGGTTCACACGATGTCGAGTCACCGGCTCGACGCTATTCGACTTGCCCGTCTGATAGACCGTATTGATGACAAGAAGTTCTTTTCTTGGGCATTTACCTCTGAGCTGATGGAAAAGTACAAGGGAGACCCGGAGGGCTTGGCCGACTATTATAGGCAGAATCTTGAATTCGTATATCGTGACCCTTATCGTCACCTTACTTATCAGGTAGATTCCGACCTCAAAGACCTTGGCCTTAAGTCAAACCGCACCGTAGAGACCCTTGGTAAGTTGATCGAGCTGCTTGGCGATCCCCGGCAATCACAGAAAGCGAGCCGATTGCTGACGCGATACACGAATGAATATAAATATTTCAGCTCTCCTAAGCAGTGGCAGCAGTGGTTCACCGAAAACGAAAACAAATTCTTCTTTAGCGACGTCGGCGGCTATAAATTCTTCGTCGTGCCAGAAGGATATCCTATCGGGCAGATGAATCAGACCGAAATTGGCCAGGCATTGTTTCGGTAGCATGTCTAAGACCTTGTCGATATCGTGTGTGGGTATAAACAAGCAAAGAGATCGCTGGCAATCGGCAGTAAAAGAAATTGGAAGAGAGCGTACCGGTTGTATTCACATTCCAGCTGAATATCCCACCTAAAATTCGAATAATATCAATCAAAACCACCGAAAACAAGTAATGGCGTCTCGAAGGTTCTGTTGCCTGTGGCCAGTTAATACGCTATTATTAGAGCCGGCTTTACGTATGCGATTGTCTGTCATGGGTGGACTTCTAATGGGAGCCCACGGAGATTGCTATGAGAGTTGCAGTTAAGACGGCTTTGGTGGTTGTCATTATTGTCGCAGTGAGCGTGATTCTTGCGGTAATGATAATTGGCCGACCTGAATCCGGCCAGAAGGAAATAATAACGGAGACCGAACGACCAGAAGTAGTTATTGGGGGCCGAAGCAGCTGGCCTGTGTTTGGGGGTGGGCAGAGGCTCTTGGGAAGAGCGTCGGGGGCGCTGCCTGATTCGCTGACACTACTCTGGAAATTCAAAACGGGTGGCGAAATCAAATCATCGCCGGCAATCGATGACAATGTTGTTTTCATAGGCTCATCTGACGCAAATGTTTACGCAATAGGTCTGGAAAACGGGCGGCAAGTGTGGGCGTACCAGACCGCCTGCGCCGTTGAGGCGGCGCCTTGTGTGGTTGAAGGTTCGGTTTTTGTGGGGTCATCGGATAATTTTCTGTATGCGCTTGATGCGAAGAGCGGCTCACTCAAGTGGAAATATGAGACGGGTGGACAGATTCTTGGGGCCGCTAATTGGACGCGTTCGCCGGACGGCCGGAGGACATGGATACTTGTGGGCAGCTATGATAGTAAATTGTATTGCGTGGATTCGATGAGCGGCGAAGTTGTGTGGACGTACGAAACGGACAGCTATGTGAACGGGTCGCCTGCGGTCGATGAGGGTAAAGCTGTTTTTGGCGGCTGCGATGCGATGATTCATGTTGTGTCACTCGCTGACGGAAGTAAAGGGGCCCAGATCGATGCCGGCTCATATATTGCGGCTTCTGCAGCACTTTTCGAGGGGCAAGTGTATGTCGGCAATTACGATAATGTTTTTATCAAAGCTGACATTGCCGCCGGGGAAATCGTATGGGAGTATACGAGCGGGGAACAGCCGTTTTTTTCTTCGGCTGCGGTTGGCCGAAACGTCGTTGTCGTTGGAGGGCGGGATAAGCATGTACATTGCATCGGGCGCGATGACGGCAAGGCAGTCTGGAAATTTACGACAGGCGGAGAAGTTGACAGCTCGCCGGTTATTTGCGGAGACAAGGTGGTTGTCGGCTCTGAAGACGGGCGGCTTTATATGATACGGCTCTCTGATGGGACCGAAGTATGGTCGTATGAGATCGGCCAGGCTATTACTTCATCGCCGGCGGTGGTCGAAGGGATGGTTGTGGTCGGCAGCGACGATGGTTCTGTGTATGCGTTCGGTGCCGAGCGATAAAATCGGGGCAAAGGTTTATGAGAATTGTTCAAATTGTACCAGGTTTGGGGGACAGTTTTTATTGTGAGAACTGTCTGCGGGATGTCGCCCTGGTTACGGCGATGCGGAAGCTGGGGCATGACGTCCTGATGGTCCCGATGTATTTGCCATTTCAGGTCGACAAAAGTGAGGGTAGCAGTAATGCACCGATTTTTTTCGGTGGGGTCAATGTGTACCTGCAGCAAAAATCGGCGTTTTTCCGAAAGACTCCTGCCTGGCTCGACCGTTTGTTTGACTCGCCAAGGCTTTTAAGGTGGGTTGGTCGCAAGGCAGGAATGACAAGTGCGAGGGTTTTAGGGGAGTTGACAATATCGATGCTGCGCGGTGAGCAGGGGCGACAGGTAAAAGAGCTGGACAGACTTGTCGAATGGCTGAGTGGGCAGGATAACAAGCCTGATGTCGTGTGTCTGTCCAATATTCTATTAGCAGGACTGGCTAGATGTATTAAGGAAAGACTTGGTGTGCCGGTGGTGTGTATGCTTCAGGACGAAGATGGATTTCTGGATGGATTGGCATCACCATATTCGCAGCAGGCCTGGCAGATAGTTGCGGAGCGCTCAAAGGATGTGGATGGATTTATAGCGGTTAGCAAGTACTATGCAGGTATAATGCAGCAAAGGTTGGGACTTGGCGCAGGGCGCGTACACGTTGCCTACGTGGGCATTTCGTTGGATGGATATCAACCGCGGCAGGCAGGGCCGAAAGTGCCGGTCATTGGTTATCTTTCACGGATGTGTCCTGATAGGGGTTTGGATACGTTGATCGATGCTTTTGTCAGTTTGAAGAAAAATGAGAGATTGAAAAATGCGAGATTGCGGATAGCAGGGGGGCAGAGGGGCGATGACGAAACATTTTTAAATCGGATTCGGCAGCAGTTAAGCTCTTATGGTCTGATAGACGATGTGGAATTTTTACAGGATTTCGGCCGCGATACTAAAATTGACTTTTTGCAAAGCCTGTCAGTGCTGTCGGTGCCGGAAAAGCAGCCGGTCGCTTATGGTTTGTATGTGATTGAAGCTCTTGCGGCGGGTGTGCCGGTGGTAGAACCGGCAAGTGGCGCTTTTCCGGAATTGTTGGAAATGACCGGTGGAGGTGTGCTGTGTGAGCCTAATAGTGCGGCGGCCTTGGCCAAAGCGATGGAACCATTATTACTTGACCCATTATACGCACGGCAGTTGGGTAAACAGGGCAGAGATGCGGTCTTTGAAAAATTCAATATAGAGCAAACTGCTGAAGAAATGGTGCGTATATACGAAAGAGTTGTACAACAGCTCAGGTGAGGACAATTATGCTTGAACTTATTGGCGTGGCGAAAAGCTATCAGTCACCGAGGGATAAACAGGGCGTTTGTGTTTTGAAGGATATAACGCTGAAGGTCGAGAAAGGCCAATCGGTAGTGATAGTCGGACCGTCGGGCAGCGGCAAAAGCACGCTGCTTAATATTATTGGCGCTCTGGACCGTCCGACCGAGGGACAGGTATTGTTTGACGGCAAGGACCTTGCCATGCTGGACGAGCTTGCCCTTGCGAGAGTCCGCAATAAAGAAATCGGTTTCGTTTTTCAATTGCATCATCTTCTGCCGCAGTGCACCGTGCTGGAAAATGTCCTGGTGCCAACGCTTGCCGATAAAAATCACGTCTCGAAAAAAGAGGTTCAGGAAAGGGCAATTGCTCTGCTGCAACGTGTAGGGCTGAAAGACTGGCTGCTGCATCGGCCGGGTGAACTTTCAGGCGGGCAGCGGCAGCGTGTGGCGGTTGTCAGAGCTTTGATTAATCGGCCTAAGCTGCTGCTTGCTGATGAGCCGACGGGGTCACTCGATAAGGATGCCTCGGAGAACATTGCTGAGCTGCTGGTTGAATTAAACCGCAGCGAGCAAGTTACGTTGATTGTAGTGACACATTCGGTTGAGCTCGCACATTGCATAGGGCACGTGATGGAATTGAGAAATGGTGTGTTGAAAGATAGGAGCCAGGGATGAGTTTGTTCGGACTCGCTAAAAGAAGTCTTGGCTTTTATTGGCGGACAA
>CAYGBH010000009.1:0-27682 GCA_964348055.1 uncultured Pirellulales bacterium | reverse complement strand
CTGGCCGAATAGTCCAAAAAGATGCCGTTTATGCCCTGTTGATGTCGGTTGATGCAGAACCGGTTCATGGATTCTGTGTGACCAAGTATCCTATGGCCATCCCATGCCGGGGGCGTATCGTCATTCTCCGGCCCGCCACACCAAAACCAGCAGTCCAGAAACAACGGAATGTTACTGCCGCCCTTCACATTGACGGTTCCCCAGTAGTATTTAGCAGGCTGGTCGTAAAGTGGGTCTTGCGCGGCTACATAGACCCAGTGGTTGATTCCATAGCTGCCCCACGTACCGGCTGGCCCGTACTCGCCGGCTGGCCGTGAGCCGGTCACACCTATCTTGCCCCAGGATGTAAACGTGTCGCCACCTACTTCAAGCCCGTTGCTGACCGAGTTAGGGTAAACCGGGTTCTTAATCTTTGTCGCCATTGGGCAGCAGCGTATCTTGTAATCCCGGTAGTAATAGTCGTACAGGACATTTATCCAACGTCCTGAACCGCTCGTTCGTTTGGGAAAGAAACCGTTGTTCTCGTCGGTATACATGGCAAAGATAGTACCCCATTGCTTGAGGTTTGACTGGCATATAACACTTTTTGCCTGTTTCCTGACCCGCTGAAGCGACGGCATCAATATTGCCATCAACAATGCGATGATAGCAATCACAACCAACAGCTCTATTAATGTAAAACCTTTTTGTTCGTTTACAATAATAGTCCTTGCATATTTTCTCATTAATTCAGTTTTTCATAATACCATTACATAGGTTTAACCGAATCAGGACTGCTATGTTTGTTTTTTAGGCAGCGGTTATTTTCAATGGGACTTGAAGTCTGCCATCCAAGGTGCTTCGGTTGGCCAGTACGGCTCCGGGTAACTTAAATCAAAGTTTCTGGCCCATTTGACGTGCCACAATTCCTTCAGCCAGACCTTTCTGGCCGAATAGTCCAAAAAGACGCCGTTTATGCCCTGTTGATGTCGGTTGATGCAGAACCGATTCATGCCATCTATATGAGGGTCGAACCGTTCGCCGTCAAAGCCGGGCGGCGTATCGTCATTCTCCGGCCCGGCACACCAGAACCAGCAGTCCAGGAACAGCGGAATGCTGGCGCTGCCCTTGACATTGACCGTTCCCCAGTAGTCCTTGGCGGCCTGGTTGTAAAGTGGGTCTTGCGCGGCCACATAGAGCCAGTGGTTGATTCCATAGCTGCCCCACGTACCGGCTGGCTCGTACTCGCCGGCTGGTCGCGAGCCGGTCACACCTATCTTGCCCCAGGAGGTAAACTTGTCGCCGCCTACTCCAAGTGTGCCGCTACCCCCGGGCGGGTAAACTGGGTTCTTAATTTTTATCGCCACCGGGCAGACGCGTATCTTATCATCCCGGTAGTAGTAGTCGTACAGGACATTTATCCAGCGCCCTGAACCGCTTGTGCGTCTGGGAAAGAAGCCGTTGTTGTCGTCGGTATACATGGCAAAGATAGTGCCCCATTGCTTGAGGTTTGACAGGCACATAACCGCTTTTGCTTGTTTCCTTACCCTCTGCAGCGCCGGCATCAATATTGCCATCAACAACGCGATGATAGCAATTACTACCAAGAGCTCTATTAATGTGAACGCTCTTTGTTGTTTTTTCATAATATTCCTCCCTTATCTCTAAATTGCCTTATTTTTCGCAATTCTGTATCAATTATGAATTCGGCAAAACAGCATTTCTTTGCCTGCTTTAGTGCAGCGGCGGTTTTTCTCAATAGTCCTGAAATCTCGCCAACCAGCCGTTCCCGTGATTTTTCCAGTCGCTTGGCAGGATACCGCCGGCCGTGGTCCACGCGTTGGCTGTGTTATATGCACGACTCCACTTGAGTGTGAATAGCTCCTTAAGCCCCACTCTTCTGACAGTATAGTCCACAAAAGCGGCGTTTATGAATCCATCGTGGCGGTTGAGGCAGAAACGGTTTATTGCATCTGCGTCACTGCGATTTTGCCAGCCATCGTATTCCGGAGGGGTGTTGGTGTCATCCGGCCATCCACACCAGAAATAGCAGTCCAGAAACATCGGTATATTGTTTGCACCTTTAACATTGGGAGTTCTCCAGAATCCTTCGGGCGGTTTTCCATAGACGTCACTGCCTATCGGCACATAAATATAGCCGTTTACCCCATAGCTGCCGTAATAACTTGCTGTACGCCCTCCTCCGGCATCCCAATAAGGAATCTTTCCCCAGCCCTTAAAAGTGCTGCCCCACCAGTCGACCCCCGTTGTTTCCATGCTGGGATTAGCGAGTTTACTGGCCGTAGGGCAGAGGCGTATGTCTGGGGCGCTGATGTAGTAATCTCGCATTGAGTCCATCCAGCGCCCGTAACCGCTGCTGCCGCTCCTGCGCTCGGGGAAATTGCCGTTGTTATCGTCCGTATACATTGCGAAAATAGTGGCCCATTCTTTGAGGTGAGCCTGGCAAATGACTGTTTTTGCCTGTTTCTTTACCCGCTGCAGCGCCGGCATCAATATCGCCATCAACAACGCGATGATAGCAATCACTACCAGCAGCTCTATTAGCGTAAAGCCTTTTCGTTTGCACATGATTAGGTTCTTCTCCTTTCCATTAAAAGAATTTCCCAAAAATTAACCGGTACAAAAAAACACACTTATGACTGCGACTGCGCCGCCTACACTCTACCTTAACGCTGCCGAGCCCCACGCGGCATATTGGCACCGTCGGATATCCTCGTTGCCCGGCTGTAAATCCCTTATAGCCCTCTTTACTTGGATCGCCCGCAAGCCAAGCTCCAGGGTACGTGGGTCTTTCCATTTCCAGTATTCGCCGTGTCCGTCTGCGAAGGAAAAGCTCGTTCCAACACCGTGGCGGATTGGAGGCGGGTCCCACCATTTATCGTCCTTAACATAGCATGTCCAACCACCCAAGTGCGCGTCGCCTACGCCACCATCATCGAGAAGCACAAACCTCTGACCGGGGTTGCGAATATCCATTCTTTTCTTAAGCATCACCGAACCTGGCATATCTGCACGGTCAGTCCAGCCTCTACAATTCATAGCATCAACAATAGCGTATGTACGCAACTCTCCTCGCGCACCAGTGGGGCACTTGTAAAGTTTCAAGTCCTTGCAATATGGAAATAGAGCTCCATCCAGTATGGCATTTCTTTTCACATCCATATCTTCAGTGCGCCAATCTTTAAGTACCCAGGGAATCTCATCCGGATGCACACTGTACTCGCCTGTATCGCCGTTAACGAGGTTGTCATCATTATCATCCGCGTACATAATCCACGCAAGGGTCAGCTGGTGGAGATTGTTAAGACAAGCCGCACGCTTGCCCTGCTCTCTGACCCGATTTAGTGCCGGCATCAGGATGGCCATCAAAACCGCGATGATGGCGATTACGACCAAGAGTTCTATTAGTGTGAACCCTTCTCTGCCGCGCATAATGGCACCTTTTTCTCTTCTCCACCCCAAAAATATTTTTTCAAAAAACTGGTCGGCAGGAAAAGCCAGGCCCAAAGGACCGGCCGTTTCTGTACATGGGTCATTTTCAGTAGTCCTTAAAACGTCTAATCCATTCCGGCCAATCGCTGGCCTGGACGCCGCCTGCCAAGGTATAAGGGCCCGATGTGTTGAATGACTTGTGCCACTTTAGCGTCCACAATTCCTTAAGACCGACCTTTCTGGCGGAGTAATCCAGGAAAGAGCAGCTCACAAAGCCCACGTGTCGGTTAATACAACAGCGGGCCATGTTGTTGTCGGACCAGGCCGCGAATTGATGGTCAGCAGGTGCATAAGTTTCCAACGGCCAGAGGTCGAAGCGGAGGGCATCTATGAACAAGGGCACCCTGCCTGCGGCGGCCACGTTGGGCGTCCTCCAGCCGTCCTTGGCAGGCACGCCCCCTTCAAATGTAGCGTTGGTAGGTATAGTAAGAACATAGCCATTGATGCTATAGCTTCCGGCCACACCGTTTGGACCTGCATCGTGTGTTAATCCTGTAATACTGGACGAGTAAGTTTTTGGAAAAATACCCCAGGCGTTATAGATGTTGTACGAGGGTATTGTGTTGCCATTTATGTCCTGTATTGGTTTTTTTGCCGTCGGACACATCCAGGTCTTATTCGTTTTCCAATCTTTAACCTTATCTTCTAATTGCAACACCCACCAATAACCCCTATCATTCAAGCCGGACCAGAATTTACCATCGTTGTCTTCAGTATACATTGCACAGACAAGGTTCCACTGTTTGAGGTTTGCCAAGCAGCCAACTGTTTTGGATTGTTCCTTTACCCGCTGCAGCGCCGGCATCAATATCGCCATTAATAGTGCAATAATAGCGATTACCACCAAAAGTTCGATTAAAGTGAATCCACGTCGTTTGCTCATAATAAAAATGCTCCTCAATCTTGTCCAACGTTCCGTTACCGTCCCGTAAGATGCGCAAAATCGACCTTCTGTTCCGTTGTTAATATCACACATCAGGATAAGCATTATACCTTATACCTGATTTTTTTGCAACATTAAAGTCCGAATATTATTAGCATTATAGCAAATTATTGAGCAATTTACAACAGATTGGGTTTTTCTGTTTGGATGCGAATGTGACTATGGCAGGATAGAACTTCTGCTTCGTGAAGCTTGCCGTAAATCCTCATTTTTTGCAAGTATCAACAGTTTTTGATACTTGGCAAACTGCAAATGGCTCATCTGATAGCAAAGACTACCTCAATTGTTTGTAATTTGCAGAGTGTACGGTGATTATCTGTAAGCAGGTTGCAATATGCTGCCGATTACAAACTAATCCGGCGCATAGGATTCGGACTATGAAATAACCTAATTTTGGGTCACGTATTCGCAGTCCGCAGAACGCCTTACGGCGGGACGCCGTAGCACGAGTTCGCGATGGCGATATAGTCTTCCGGCGTCAGTTGTTCGGGGCGTTGTGTTGAGTCGATGCGACATCGTGCAAAGATTTCAGGCCAGTTGTTGATTTTTGCAAGTTTGCCGCGGGCCAGTTTTGTGCAGGCCTTTAGCATCTTGCGGCGATGGCCCATAAAGAGATTTATGGTCTCGCTGAAGAGTTCCATATTCTGAATCCGGCCCAGCTTTGCCTCTTTGCGGACAAAGCTGACCATTGCTGAATCAACCTGTGGCCGAGGCCAAAAAACCATCGGTTTCAAAATCCGTATTGTTTTTACATCACCTATAGCGCCTAAAAAAATGCTCAAAGTACCGTAATCACCGCTACCGGGGCTAGCTGTCATTTGGTCAGCGACCTCCTTTTGGACGGTTACGTACATGCTGTCTGCTATGGTCGGGCCTGTAACCAAGTTCAACATTACAGGCGAAGCGACGTTGTAAGGCAGGTTTGCCACCAGCAGGATTCGGCCGGCGTACTTTTTGTGGGCAAGGGCCAATGTATTTGCGACGACCCGGCTGAGGGTGTTTTTGTTATCGAGGATGTCGATATTGATAATCTCGAGGTTTTTGACTTTCGCCAGTTGTCTTTTTGCTATTTTGGCAAGGCCCTTGTCAAGCTCGACTGCGAGACAATAGCCGGCGTGCTGGGCTAAAGCTTCGGTCAAGGAGCCTGTGCCGCAGCCGACTTCGAGCACAATATCGTTATTGTGAATATTCGCCGAATTGATGAGTAAGCGCATCAAATTCAGGTCGATGAGGAAATGCTGACCGAGTCGCTTGTTTGGAGAGGCGCCTGCTGATGCAAGCAACTGCTGGATTTGCCGCTTGGTCTGCATCTGTTTTCAAGGATTCGTTGCATTGGCGTGGGTAAGTTCGTAAGCTTTTTTTGTTTTGGCTATTTGTATCGCAGTGACTATGGCCGATTTCATACTCGCAGGATTGGCAAGGTTTTGGCCTGCGATGTCAAAAGCCGTTCCGTGAGCAGGCGATGTTCTTACGATTGGTATACCGATAGTTACATTAACCGCTTTCTCGAAATCGAGCAGTTTTACAGGAATCATACCCTGGTCGTGATACATTGCGACGACGCCATCGAATTCGCCGTGAATGGCCCGCAAAAAGAGCGTGTCGGCCGGAAATGGGCCGAGACAGTTTATGCCCTGGTTCTGTGCCAATGAAATGGCGGGCGATATTATGCGCCGCTCTTCGTCGCCGAATTGGCCGTCTTCGCTTGCGTGTGGATTCAGGGCGGCAACGCCAATCTTAGGATTGTCAAAGCAGAAATATTCTTTCAATGCGGTATTTAGCAAATCTATAGGCTCGAAAACGCAGCCGATTGTAAACTTGTGCCTGACTTCAAACAGGGCTTCGTGAATTGTCGCTAAGGCCAGTTTCAAAGGGCCGGCGATGAACATCATTACCTTTCGTTTGGATTTGCAGCGGGCGGCGAGCATTTCGGTGTGGCCCGTCCATTCTGCGCCGGCCAGCTTCCAGCTGGTTTTACTGACCGGCGCCGTTACGACCGCGTCTATTATGCCGGCTCGAGCGGCATCAATAGCATCGAGACAAAACCTTATGGATGCCTCACCGGCAAACTTGCTGGGGCCTTTAACCCAGGATGGAACGGAGTACTCGTCATAATCGGCCACGACGACCTTATATGGGTAGTTTTTGCTGATTTTTTCGTGCTGATGCCGACCCCAGAAAGGTTCAATCTCGGCGGCGTCGGCGGCGTAACAAAGCTGTTCGTTCATCCCGAAAATAATAAATTTTGCGGCCCGTCGTATATTCGGGTCAGCCAGCGCTTTTACAACAATCTCCGGCCCTATGCCGGCGGCATCGCCCATCGTTATGCCGATGACCATCTGCTGAGCTATCGAATTGTTGCCGTTAGTTTTCATAATAGCGTTTAGTGTACAGCGCTTAGTTTTTGCTATCTGCCATACGTTGTTTAAAACCCCAATTCTTTTAGTTTTTCGGCTGTTAGGGGCTGCTTCTGAGGTAAAATCTTCTCAAGTTGTCTTTTTATCGCCTTTACAATTATATCCGTTTCTACATTTACCTCATCACCGATTTTTGCTTTGCCTAAGGTGGTTTTTTTCAGTGTCTCGGGTATTATAGCGACGCTAAAACTCGTTTCGTCCATATATGCTATAGTTAGGGAAATTCCGTCCACGGCGACCGAGCCTTTAACTACCATTCGGTCGAGCAGTTCGGCATCAGTTGCTAATTTTATATCGGCAAATTGGCCTTCTTTTTTAATCGCCTTAATTGTTGCTATACCGTCGATATGGCCCTGAACGATATGTCCGCCGAGCCGATCACCAGCCTTGACGGCACGTTCGACGTTGACCTGCGATGAGGGTCTTAATTTATCCAGGTTCGATCTTGTTAATGTTTCGGTGCTAAGGTCGAAGGCTGCGAGATTACCTTCGAGCTTGGTGATGGTCAAACAAGCACCGTTTATGGCTATGCTATCGCCGATTTTGCTGTCGTTGGCCAGCTTGCCCAAATCTATGGTCAGAGAAAGCCCCTCTCCGCCGGTACGCTGGGAAACCGACTTTACTGTACAAATTGCCTCTATGAGCCCTGTGAACATTTGAAATTGAATCCTTACTTACTGATTCCGCCACAGGTGGATTCTTCGATATTTATTATTGAAAAAAGAAAACTAAACGCTAAAATCAATTATAAATAATCGGTGGTCAATAATCAATTGGCAATTAGTAAGGAGCTGGGAATAATTGTGAATACATTCTGGCTGAAAATAGCTGGGCTTGCAGTTGTAGTGGTGGGCGTGATTTTCTTGATAAGTGTCATCAGAGGTGGAAAAACGCAAACCGAGTCCGAGCCGCCGCCGACCTTTTATGACCAGGTCGAAGAAGACAAGAAGAGATTTTTAGCCGAACCGCAACAAGTCCAGGAGCAAGACTCGGTGACCTATGATAAAAAAGCAGACGAGCCGCCTGAGCCGACCCAGCTATATTTCAAGCCGCTTTCGGAGATAGACGAGATAGAGGCCGAAAAGCTGCTGGGCGTGGCGGTGCCGGGCCGCAGCATCGGGCGATTGCCGATGACGGGCTTTAAGCTTATGGTCGACGGCTGCCGTGAAATTATCCGGAGGTGGCCGGACAGTTGGTATGCTTACAGGGCTAAGCAGATGCTCGCAGATATGCCGCCGCGCGATCGGCAACGGTACAACATCACGCAGGAAGAGCTGGACGTAAGCAGATTTGCGGAACCCAGACCAGGAACCAAACCTTTCAACATGAAGGGATCTCGCTGAATGGCTGCTACCGTATCTACCGGTGATATACCCGTCATTTCAATCACTGCTGACTGTCTGCCCGAGGCGTGGGAGAAAGCTGTTTTAGCGGTCTGGGATAAAGGTCTCGAGGTCAGAACTCAATACGATAAGCCCGAAGACCCGCCAAGCAAGGATGCAACCGTTATGATTACTATCACCGACCCTTTCAAAGAGCCGAGGATTCACAAGAATTTTCCGGGCGGGCCTGAGGAGCTTGAGTCGTATCGGCTGGAAGTGGTAAGCGGTATTCATGACCACTGGATTGATCCTGCTGCCGGTAAGTGGACCTATACATATCACGAACGGTTATTTTCATACTGTCCGGTGGAGGATATACGAAATGCCGAATTGCCGAAGCCGTTTAGGAAAGTAAATCAGATTCAGTATATTATCGATTACCTCTCGCAGGCTGGGCACAGCCGCAGAGCTCAGGCGATAACCTGGATGCCGACGGCTGACCCACAGACGGATGACCCGCCCTGCCTTCAGAGGGTATGGTGTCGGCTGGTCCGCCGTGGGCACAACGAAGCAGGCGAGCTGTCGCTTAATATGAATACGCACTGGCGCAGCAGAGACCTTTACAAAGCGTGGTTTATGAATGTCTATGCCCTTACCGACCTTCAAAGGATAATTGCCGAGGGGATAGCCAAAAACAGGGGTGAGCCGGTTAGTGTGGGCAGGTATGTTGACATAAGCGATTCTCTGCATATTTACGGCAGTTATTTTGAAGAAGTTGCTCCCGAGATAGAAAAGATGCGAGCAAGCCCCTTTACCGAGCGGGCCTGGGAAAGCACGCATCCGGCTTTTGAGATGATGACGCAAGAGGCCAGGGAAAAGTTGGCACGGGACCCGGACTGGTATGCAAAGGCAAAGGATTGAGCGTCGAACACGCAAGATACGAAATACGAGGTGCAATATATGACTTTGATTGTTAATGGTGAAAAAATCGAAGATTCGCTAATACAGCAGGAAGTTGAACGCTTAAGGCCGGATTATGAACGAGTTTTTACTGACAAGGACCCCAAGGAGCGAGAAGCTCAGCTGCTTGACTGGTCCAGAGAAAATGTGATTGAGAGGGTCCTTATCAATCAGGAAGCGAAGAACAAGGGCGACAAAATTCCCGGAGCTCAGGTTGATTCTGTTTTAGCCAAACTGAAGGAACAATATGAGGACCAGAAGCAGTTATACAAAGAATTTGACGTTAAGGATGATGAAAAAATGCGAGAGCGTATTGAGCTGCAAATGAGAGTTGAGCGGAGACTGGAGGAGCTTTGTAAGGATTTGCCGGAGCCATCGCAGGCAGCTATCCGAAAATATTACGAGGAAAATAAGGAGCAGTTCAGGACCGGTGAGCAGGCCAGAGTCGCCCATATAGTAAAATATGTAAACTGGCAAACGGACGAAGAAACCGCTTATAACGCGATAAGAGAAGCGTATAATGAATTGAAAAATGGTGTGGCTTTTGAAGTGGTGGTTGATAAATATACTGATTGTACCGACAGCGGTGGCGACTTGGGCCGTGTTACGAGAGGACAAATGGTTGAGGAGTTTGAGGATGTAGTTTTTAATTTAGGTGTCGGAGAGGTTAGTGACATTTTTCGCACCCGTTTCGGGTTTCATATAGCCAAGGTGTATGAAAGGGAGCCGGCGGCTATCTGCAGCCTTGAAGAAGTGAAAGGCGACATAGTAGACACACTTAAGGAACAGATGCGAGGAAAAGCTATTGATGAGTTTATAGACCGGTTAAGAAGTAAGGCCAAAATCGAAGAGGTGTGATTCGGATTGCTAAAAGGCGAAAAATAGCACTTTGGTTTTATCGGACTATAAAAGAGCAAAAAAGTCGCTGTCTTGATTTGCCCTTTGAGATTTTTATGTTAGACTTTAAATAAGGTTAGGCAAATGAAGTGGGCGAAATCAGCTTAATTTGTTTGTCTTTAAGGTGTGGTCGCTTGGTTATAAAGAATAGCCTGACTTTATAATCCTGCCGTATGGGGCCGTAACGATAGCACTCAGGCAGGTGTGAGAACAATGCTTTCGCGGCTACGTGAAGGCTTTGTATAGGCCTTAGGGGGGCTGTATAAGTTTCTTTCCGAGTTGGCCTCTGCGCTCTCGGCGCAGAGGCCTTTTTTTGTGAAAAAAGCGCTGGCAAAAAAGCCTGCTAGTTTTTCTTAACTCAGACTGACTGGTTTTGATGAAGGTTTGTGCCTGGAACAACGATGAATGCATCTTAGGTGATTTGGGTTTCTGCTCCCCGCCTTCGCTGTCCGCAGGACGCCTTACGGCGGGACAAGTCTCGCGGGAATGACAAATTATGTTATGTTCTTTTCAGGGCGACACTTATATAAATTGTTGACCTTAAATCAGTCATTTTGGGCTCTTAACTTTCTTCTTTAGTGCTTATCAAACCATAATTAAGAGCAGTGAAGATAAAATTTAAGAACTTTTGATTCGGGCAAGTTAATAACTTGCATAAAGAATTTTTTTGACATACTATATGTTGCGTTTAGAATATAGAGGTAGACCAGATGTGGTATTATCTTGAGAGGCTTCAGTGAGCGTATTTTGTAAACGGGCCCCGGCAAAATGGGAACCCAATAACGAGGTCGCAGGTGTATCTCAAGCGCAATATTCAACAGGAGATGCGAGATACGAAATGAGATGTCCCTTTTGCAAGGAAGATCGAGATAGAGTTATTGATTCGCGTTCAAGTGATGGAGGCAGAGTAATCAGGCGCCGCCGTCAGTGTCTGATGTGCAGGAGGCGCTTTACCACCTATGAAAAGATAGGTGAGGGTTCTAAACTCTATGTAATCAAAAAAGACAACTCTCGAGTTCCTTATGAAAGGGATAAAATCATTAGCGGTTTACAGAAGGCCTGTTACAAGAGGCCCATTTCGGCAGAGAAGATTCAGCAGATAGCCGACAAGGCTGAGGAAAATATTTTCCGGAATTTCGATAAGGAGGTTTCATCAGCTTTTGTCGGGGATAGCGTAATGAAGCAGCTACGTAGAGTTGACAAGGTGGCTTATATTCGTTTTGCAAGTGTCTATCGGGACTTCAGAGATGCAGGCGAATTGATTAAGGAAGTCAGTCAGGTAATTAAGGAAGCCGAGCCTATTGGGCAGCCGACGCTCTTTGATTAGTGAACAGAGGGGGCTTAAAGCTCAAAAATGAAAATTATCGCTCCCCCAACAGCAAACAGAAGTAAAGTTTCGCAGTTCTTTGCTTTTTGTTGTTAAATTTTGTAAGGAGGCAAAAGGGAGGAGATGCAGACACAACTTAAAGTCATAAAGGAAGATGGCAGTGTCGAAGAATACCTGCACACCAAAGTCATAGGGACTATCAGTAACGCTCTCGGTGAGATCGGCCAGGCGGATATATGTGTTGCCGAACAGCTTGCCGAGGTGGTGACATATTTTCTTTATCGTCGACAAAGCCGTCATAGCGTGACCAGTAACGAGGTCTTTTCTATAATTAAGGCGGTTCTGACGGCCACCAGCTATGAAGATGCTGCAATTGCGCTAAGCGAACATCATTTCGAGCGCAAGCTTAAGCGTTCCCGAATTGAGGTTGTTTCGATTGACATTCAGGAACTGACGGATGCCGAGCTGCTCGCCGGGGCCGAGCAATCCGGCGGCAGATGCCGGTGGGACAAGTCCAGAATAGTTGAAGACCTGGTGACAAAGTACGGCCTTTGCCAGCAAACGGCACGGACGATTGCTTCAATGGTTGAAGAAAAGATTTTCAGTATGGGAGTTACCCTGGTTCCGGCCAGTTTGATAAAGCAACTTGTTCTGGGTGACACTGCTGCTGTGTTGCGGGCACAACGGCAATTGCAAACGGTCTAAGTGAAAAGATCGCTCAATAATGTCTTCGTACGGTCGAGGGTTTTTTCGAGTGGTTCGTCCGGCTCGATATCAAGCCAGTGGACATTTTTAAAGGTTTTGAACCAGGTGCGCTGGTTCTTGGCTAAACGTCGGGTGTTCTTCTTTATCAGTTCTGTTGCGTTTTCCAGCCCTATTTGGCCGGAGAGGTAGTCGATTATTTCAGCGTACCCGATGGCACATCGGGCCTGCGGGCTTAAAGGTTTTTCTTCGGCCAGAAGGGATCTGACTTCATCGACAAGACCGGCGGCAATCATCTTTTTTACTCTTCTGTTTATTCGGTTGTTGGCGTCGGTTTTTTCTCTCTGTAGACCAATTATCGTCCAGTCGTGTACAGGTTTTTTGGCGTCGAATTGTTTCTGAAGACTTGAGATAGGTTTGCCCGTAGTTTTGTAAACCTCCAGGGCTCGGATTATACGTTTGGAGTCGTTGGGGTTGATGCGGTCAGCGGCTACAGGGTCGAATTTCGTTAATTCGCGATGGAGTTGTGCCAAGCCTTCGGCTTGTGCTCGTGCTCTTAGTTCAGCACGTATTTGCTCATTAGTTCCGGGGCCTTCGAAAAGGCCATAAAGCAGGGCTTTGATATATAGGGCAGTTCCACCGACCGCGATTATGGGTTTCTTGCGATTCTTTATCTGCTCTATTGCTTTGTAAGCAGATTCGAGAAAGGCCCCTACGTTAAATGAGTCGCTTGGCTCAACCACATCGATTAAATGGTACTTTAGCGCCGCGCGGGCCTCTTTGGGCGGCTTGGCGGTGCCGACGTCCATTCGCCTATAGACCTTCATCGAGTCGATGCTGATTATTTCAGCACCCACGCTTTTGGCCAGACCAAAGGCCAATCGCCCTTTGCCGGATGCGGTAACGCCGAGAATTAGAACCATTTTTCCATTTACTATTTACTATTTACTATTTACTATTTTCAATAATCGATAATCAATGCTCAGTTGTCAATAGTGAACCGTCAGGGGGCAATCTGAAATCGAAAATCGTAGGTCGACAATGGACTTCAATGCTCGGTTACGCAAGAAGGCGCAGTTCGTGAATTATACTTTGCAGCGACTTTTAGCTTTCCAGCAGATAGACGGCGATTTGAAAGAAGCGCTTAGGTATGTCCTTGAAGCGCCGGGCAAAAGGGTGCGATCGGTGTTGGTGCTCTGGTGCTGCGAGCTTGTCAGCGGGCAAGTGAGCGGGACACCGCCTGCAAAAAAAGGCGGTCGGCAACCCAACCACAACGCTGAGATCGCGGCGGCGGCGATTGAAATGGTACATACTTATTCGCTTATTCACGATGATTTGCCGGCGATGGACGACGATGACTTTCGGCGAGGGTTACCTACCTGCCATAAGTTTTTCGATGAGGCAACGGCTATTCTGGCTGGTGATGCCCTTTTGACACTTGCCTTTGAGATTCTGGCAAAAGAGATTGATGAGCCGACTATTGCGGTAAAATTAATTCGTCAATTGGCGCAAGATGCCGGACCGTCCGGTATGATTGCAGGGCAAATGGCGGATTTGAAAGCTGAAAGAAGCGCCAGCGGTGAGGAAATCTTAGAATATATTCATACCAACAAGACGGCCAAGATGTTCCGATGCGCTGCTGCGATGGGAGCTATCTGCGGCGGCGCTGGAAAGAAACAGTTCGACTGTTTGTGTGAATATGGCTTAAAAATTGGCCTTGGTTTTCAGATAGCTGATGACATTCTCGATGTAAGCGCCTCGAGCGAGCAGTTAGGAAAGACAGCCGGTAAAGATGCCAAGGCGGCCAAATGCACTTACCCAGCGGTAGTGGGAATTGAAAAGGCAAAAGAATTGCAGAAGAAGCTGGCCGATGAGGCTGTGGCAGTATTGGAGCCTTTTGGGAAAAAAGCCGATACGCTGCGGCAATTGGCTATGGCATTGCTGGCAAGAACAAGGTAATTGACAAAAAGACGGAAATACACGCCTCACTCCCCTTGTCTTTTCTAATTGCTTGGTGGATATGCTTCAACCGATGCCCCCAGAGCATCTTTTCAAAAAAGCCGCATATCAGTATTGAAAATCTTGATTTTCAAACTGCGGTGAAAAAAAACACCAATTTATGTATATCCGTGAATGGATACAGGCATCCATTTATCTGCTCGTTCGCCCATCCAGAGTGTGTTGATTTGATTAAGGAAAAAATCGAAATTAAGCCGATACAATTAGTTGGTTGTTTGGGGATACGTTATGACAATAGGGATTATTCCTCTTATAGCAAGGTGGTTAATTCTTGCTGTATTGATTTGTTGGTTTGCAGGGGGGCAGATAAGCGGATTTGAGCATCAGCCAATACAGCAGGGCAATTTTTTGAAGAAATACCATTGGCCCATTCAGATCCGACCTCCGCCTATGGCAGCTTTTGGGTTCAAAGTCTTTTGTACTATGATGTATTCCTAATTACGAACCAACGGGCCATAAGCATTGTGCTTACGGCCTTTTTTTTATTTACACGCTCTTTCTGCTTATGTTAGGCCGGTTGATATTGAGAGGGGAAAACGGCGGTCCTGCTGCAAAGAAGAAAATGGTTGGGGCAACGAAGAAGGTGGTGCCTAACAGTGCCTATCCTTTCTTTGTATATCCGCCTTTGTAGCCCTTCGGCATCTACAGTTGCCAATTGGCTTGCGTTAAAAGTATGAGCCTAAAATCATCCTGCTTATTTTCTATCACCAATCTCCGCCAATCGAACGTCCTGCGACAAGCAATAAGGACATCTGACAAATCCCACAAACTTTCGTTTATTAATAATTGAATTTTGCCTGACAACTCCGGTGTCTTGGCCGGGAGTCTGTTGCTGCGTGTCGTTTGCGAAAATCCTGCCTTTTTGTCCCACTGCCCAATTCGCCGGCGTCATCCGGATAAAGGCTGCCTTACACGCCAGACACTCCATAAACCAGCCGACCAATAACTTTCTTGGCATCAACTTGGAATTCCTATGCCAATCTGCTGGCTCGACAGTTGGCAACTTCAGCGAGCATCAGGCAACAAACATCGTTTGTTCCAGAGCCGAAACATGCGGACCGCTCCATAATTGGATCAACCTGCAAGTTTGATGCGAAAAAGAACGTTTTTTTAATGGTGTTTTTGGATTAAGCTGCTATATTAGCATGGGTTAAAATTTCTTTAAAAAATTGTGATTTGACGGCAGCTACCTGCACATTTGATTGATATTGCTCGTATTAGGTTAGATAACTGTCAGAAACAGAATCCCGCCCATTCTCCCTATAGCTTCGAAGGACGAAAATGGGTAAATTATTAGAGCAAACCGGCCCCGTTGGAAACTTGATTGCAAAGGGTTGAATAATATTATGCAAAAAACGAACGAAAAGAGAAAGTTTCTGCATTGGATTGAAAGTCCAGAGGATGTGAAGAAACTGTCGGTGCCGGAGCTAAAGATACTGGCCGACGAAATACGCCAGTTTATTCTCGACTCGGTCAGTAAAACCGGCGGACATCTTGCAAGCAACCTCGGTGTGGTGGAGTTGACAGTGGCATTGCATTATGTCTTCGAATTCAAAGCCGACAAACTGCTCTGGGACGTTGGCCATCAATGCTATACGCACAAGATTATCACCGGAAGAAAAGACAAATTTGGGTACCTTCGCCACGCTGAGGGGATTAGCGGCTTTCCAAATCCGGCTGAAAGTGTGTATGACCAGTTCGTCGTCGGACATGCCGGGACTTCGATAGCGACGGCGATTGGGATGGCGATAGGGCAGAGCCAACAAAACAAGAAGGATAAGATCGTTACAGTAGTTGGCGATGCCAGTATCGTTAACGGCGCTTCTTTCGAGGCACTCAATAATCTCGGATTGGTCAAAAGGCAGTTACTAATCGTGCTCAATGACAACTCGATGGCGATAGACCCTACTCAGGGGGCAGTGGCGAAATACTTCTCCAAAGTGCGGCTAAGTCAGACCTATGAGGATTTGCGCAAGACCACCCGCAATATTTTAGAGCACATGCCCGTTATCGGCAAAAGTGTTGATGAAGCCATTGAAAGAATTAAGAAAAGTATTCGAATGGTTCTGCCGGCCAGTCAGATGTTTGAGAGCCTTAATATTCCGTACTTTGGTCCGGTTGATGGACATGATATCGGCTCACTTATACAGTTGTTCAGGGCGTTGGCCGACTTGAATCACCCGGCAATTCTGCACGTTTACACAACGAAGGGCAAAGGTTTTCAGCCAGCCGATTCCCGTCCAAGCAAATTTCATTCGACCGGCCCGTTCAAGACAAACAGAGGTGCTGTTGAGTCAGCCTTGGTACCGAGCCGGCAAAACTTCACTAATGTATTCGGTATGCATCTGACAGAGTTAGCGAAAAAGGACAATAGAATTGTTGCTATTACCTCGGCAATGTGCGATGGTACGGGGCTGGTGGAGTTTCGCAAAAGGTTCGCTGAGAGGTTCTATGATGTGGGTATTGCCGAGAGTGCGGCTGTGGATATTGCAGCGGGGCTGTGCAGAAGCGGCTTAAAGCCGGTGGTCTGTATCTATTCGACCTTTTTACAGAGGAGTTTTGACCAGATAGTTCAGGAGGTGGCATTACAAAAACTGCCGGTCGTTTTTTGTGTCGACAGGGCTGGAGTCGTTGGCTCGGACGGCCCGACGCATCACGGTTTGATGGATATTGGATTTTTACGGATGATGCCTAATATGGTATTGACGGCACCGGCAAATGATATTGAAATAAGACTGGCTCTGGAATTTGCTCTGGGTGAAGATAAGCCGGTTGTCATAAGGTATCCGAAGGATCTTGTTCCACCGCGTAAGTTCGTCAGAGCTGCCTGTGCCAAGCCGTTTAAGTTAGGCAAAAGCGTGGTCGTCAAGAAGGAAAAAGATTCAGCTATTGCGATTGTCAGTTACGGTAGTGTTTTGACAGAGGCATTGACAGCAGCGGCGTTGTTGGCTAAGGAGGGGATTGCGGTTGATGTGATTAACGGGCGGTTCGCTGCCCCTGTCGATAAGAAGATAGTTCTGTTGGCCAACGAAGGCAAGGGTATAATTACGGTAGAGGACCACACCACGGCCTGCGGGTTCGGCTCGGCTGTGCTCGAATTGGCTGCGACAACTCTCGGGACGGTAATTACAAGACCGATATCGGTGCTTGGTGCGCCGAGAAGATTTATCGGGCACAATTCGCGCGATGCTCAGCTTATGGAGGTCGGTGTAAATGCCGATAAAATAGTAGAGACGGCAAAAGAGTTGCTGAAAGTGTGAGTCGCGGTAAGGGATACGAGATGCGAGATACAAAATCTCTGCCCAAATTGGTGATTTTCGGTGATCCGAAAAAAGAGGGAGTCGGCGAGGCGATTAAGGAATTTATCGGTTTTGCGAAGGATAAGGCCGATATAATAGCAAATTACAGCATTGAGGATTTAAGGAATGCCAGCGACAATTCGTCCGGGTCGGTGGTCATGGTCGATCCGAACGCCCAGACGGCCGTCCGGACACCTGGAAAGGCCGAGATTCCACAAAAATGCGATTTTGCGGTTGTTTTCGGCGGCGATGGGAGCATCATTGCGACGGCGAGGAGTCTGAGTAAAGTAAGTGTGCCGGTAATAGGCGTTAACGTTGGCAAGCTTGGCTTCCTGGCGGAATTCAGCGTTGGCGAGCTTAAAGATTATTTTTCTTGCTTAACGTCGGGCAAGGTTGTGATAGAGAGGCGAATGATGCTGGGCTGTAAAGTTTTCAGTGATGGCCGGGAAACGGGCCGAACCGAAAAATTTTGCTCAACAGCTCTCAATGACATTTTTATCACGGCGGGGCCGCCCTTTAAAATGATTGAGCTTAAGATATCGGTGGATGGTCAACCGCTCGCCGGTTGTATCAGTGATGGGTTGATAATCTCCACCCCGACAGGATCAACGGCTTATAATCTATCGTCAGGGGGGCCAATACTGTCGCCTAAGATGGAGGCAATGGTTATTACGCCGATGTGTCCTCATTCGCTGAGCTTTCGGCCGATCGTTATCAACGCCGACAGCAGAGTGGAGGTCTTTGGCATCCGGGTCAATAAAGGCACGACCGTCTCTGTTGATGGTCAGGTTTCGTTGGGGCTGTCAATCGATGATGTGGTGAGAGTCGAGAAACAGAGCTGCGATTTTCTAATTGTGAATAATCCGCTTCGGAGCCAATGGGATACTCTGGCGAGCAAACTTAACTGGGCTGAAAAGCCGAAGTATAAGCAGGACCCAAACGTCTGAAATAGTTGATTGTTTAATTTCGAACATATTTGTTTGTGGACAGAAAGATGTCTAATATTGTGAAGAATCGGCTACTCATTATTGTGGTAGTGTTATTTTTTACACTTGGTTTGGCAACAGCCTGGCCCCAGACTGGTTCAGGGGTCGAAAATCCTGCGATAAGAAATCCAGTTGGCTTGAGCACTGTTCCGCCGAGCAGTATCCAAAGCGGTTTGATTGCCAGTCCTAACCCGATTGATGCCAGCAGTAATCTTGTAATTACCGGCAATATTCGCCGTGGCAGGCACTTCCGTGGCACTATGCCGTATCGGTCGGCTACAAGTTTCGGGGCAACTCTTGGGTCAACATCGCTTCAGTCTTTTTTGAGGGATTCAGCCGGCGCAGAGGATTTTGGCCATTATGCTGGCAAATACAGGGCTCGGCCATATTATTCACCGACAGAGACGGTAACTACTACAAGGCCGGGTCGCTCCGGGGTTTTCAGGCCGTCAGGCACAAGGATTAGCAGCCGTGCACCGGACGTGTTTGGTTTGGAACCTTTACCTAAGACACAAGCTTTGTCCAGCCGGGATACTTCTGTCTCTGATGTAAAATTGTGGGGACCCCACACACAATATAGTGCGCTTGGGCAACGCTGGTCAATGTCGCTAAGTCCGCAGGAAATAGAGCAATTGGCTCGGCGTGAACTCAGCGTATACCGACGAGGTGAAAAGTTAGACCGAACCGAGGGCATCAGGAAGCAATATCAGAGCCGGATGGAAGGAACCACAAGCGGGATAAAAAGTGTTTGGGATCCCGAAATTCTCGGTCGCGGCCTGAAGCAGATGGAAGATGAAGTGGGCGGATTAGAACAAAGCATAGCAGAAAAGGGTGACTCTTTGAGACTATTTCCAACAGGCCCGGTGAGCAAGAGAGATTTGTCCGCTGAGGGCAGGTTTGTGATTCAATCGCCAAAGGAACAGATGAAGGAAACTTTCGCCCGGCCTTCAGCGCTCAGTGCTGCCCGCATTCGCGGAGACGAGTTTACTGCCGCAAGGGATTCGACCTTGCAGGATGGCTCCATTTTGTGGGGCTCCTCAAACGTACCCGGCAATACCGGGCTCGATCATACCGACCTTCGGGGAGGCGCGTTTGCCGAGTCCCTGCAACAAGCCCCGAATTGGGAAGGTGAACCTATAAGAGATGAGGGAATAGCCGAGTCCGGCAAACGCGATACATGGCGTTTGAGAACTCTGGGGCCTCTGCAACAACAGGGGCAACGTGAAGGGTTCCCAAACGCGAAAGAAGGCGTCGGGGGTCTCGAGGTTCTTGAGCGCATAAGACAGCAACTCAATGATTTAACAAAGTCCGTCGATGCGCGTCTGCAGGCCGGACCGGAAGAGACGCGCCGAGCCGTAAGCACCGAACGAGCCGGCCAACGGTCGGTCCGAGCAACAACCGACTTTGTCGGCCTCGATTCCCTTAAAGATGGCCTCCTTTACAGACTACAGGAAGCTGCTGATGGTGAATTAGAGGTAAGCGAGGACGAACTTTATTTTGTTGAGATGCTTAGCGAAATAGAAGCTCGAGAGAGTTCCGGTGAGAGAAGTTTTGTGTTGGACGAGTTAGATGAACTTTCGCAAACCGACCAGCCGAAGGCTAACATGATCCAGTCCAGGGCTAAACGCATTATAGGTCAACAAAGAAGCTTTGAATCTTTCTCGGAAACTAAGTTCAATGAGCACATCTGGGCTGCGGAAGACTATCTAAGACGAGGGATGTACTATCGGGCTGCAGACTCTTTTGCTCTGGCGTCCATTTATAGGCTGGCCCCCGGCGAAGCCGGCTCGGACCCGGTCCATGCCTTCGGCTTGGCGCTAAGTCTTGCCGGTAGGGGCCATGCGTTATTCGCTGCTGGCGAATATATGAGCAGTGCTCTGTTTATTTCCAGAGCGATCGAGGTTGACCCTGAATATGCACGGTCCGAAATTGAATTTGTGGCTACGTTAGGCGGTATGGATAAGCTCCAGAGCAGGATAGCCGATGTTAAGGAATGGCTGGAAAAAAGCGACACGGGCCAGTTGCACTTTCTCTTAGGCTATGTTTACTATCGGATGGGTAAACTCCAGGAGGCCAAGGAGGCGATGGACACAGCTTACGAAAGGATGCCCCAGTCACCAGCCGTGGGTATGGTTAAAAAAGCTATTGATGATTCGATATAAGTCCCGTCTCTGCCTGCCATTCTTTCCTGCATTATTAGGTACAGTGGGGCCGCTCCTATTTTTTATTTTTTCAAAGTTTTCAGGGTCTTTGAGCCATCTGCCAACGATTTCATTGAAGGCGCTGATTTAACCGTTCTGAAAGCGCTCCACCAAAACAGCACAATCCATACGCGATACAGCTTGTGCATTTTGTGGCACTTCATCTTCGGTTCGTATTGGGGCTTGTAAGCTTTTCATAACAGGTTCTGTCGCGTTCATCATAGGATTTTCCAATAGCTCATTTAGAACCTCCCCTTTCCCATATGGCGCTCTCAACCACTTCCATTTTTATCATTGCACCTTCGTATTTCTCAGGATCTGTGACGCCCTTCGCTCTTAATTTCTTTATGTATCGCTCTATCTTTTCGCGCGTGTTGCGGAGTTCATCCATGCTCATTTTTCTTGCCCAACTTGTATCCCCTTTTTTCTTTTCTCCTTTGCCCTTACCTTTCCGGTCGGACATCGGATCTCTCTCATACTGAATTACAACCGTATCAGCTCCACCTGCCTTGGCTACTGCTTTTTTAGCCTGTGAGCCCTTTGGAGCTTCAGGAATTGCTGCATCAATGGGGAGAAATACTTTTTCCGCGCCGTTCCAGTCGATCTTGGCCGAAGTAGGTCCTATTGCCAGAATCTTAGCGTCTCCTATCGTATCGCCGACCTTGTACCATTTTCCTTTTATCAGGACTTCGTCGCCAAGGATACCCCATATCTCCTTAACCGGGTGCTGCTTTGGTGGAGGTGGCGCGAACAAATTGTTCTTCTTTAATCCCTCAGCAAGTGCCTTAGACTCGGCAAAGTACTTTTTTGTATCTTTGGTATCCGTGTTATTCTGCGCAATGGCTCTTTCAATTAAGTTCTCTGCTCTGGCCGAGAACACAAAGAAACCTACTACTTTAATCAAGATCAAAAGTGCCATAAGCACTGAAGCACCGAACAGCATTAATGGAATCAGTTCTTTCTTATGTCTCAAATAATCTGTTTTCATAAGCTATTTTCCCGGTCTAAAGACTCTTAACTGCGATTTCCCATAGACAAAGATATATTCTTGCTTAGCTACACTGTAGAGCTTCTTTTCTAATATAATATCAAATCCATCTTAAAAATTCAAACCAGAATTGGTGCGATTCATCGCGCCTTACCTAACTATATGTCATTGAGGTATAGCGCGCATTGCTATGTAGTGAATATTATGAATACTGGAAACCAATCTTAAATTCCTGAGGTTTATACCGGGATGTACCAGTCCCCCCCTGTGGGTACAGTTAAAAATCCTGCTAATCATAAGCAGGATTTTTATTTTCTTTGGGGTCATTATTAATAATGTGTGTTACTGTTTTGTTTTGAGCGGTTTTTTGGATTCGTTGTAAAAGCGGTTCTGGAGATTTAGGATAGTGTCGTCTTTTTTCAGGATTTTGATTAAGTCAACAAGCTGATCAACCTGAGAATTTATTAACAATTCGCCGAGCTCGGGTTTAGCATAGCTGCCGTCCCCGGCATAGTGGTTTGGGTATTTAGCATACCAGAATATTCCCGTAAAGTTGGTTGGGAGGTGTTTTAAGCGTGCCAGGTCCTGGCCAGACTGTTCTTTTGCGCGGTTTATATGCACGAGGTCGGGTCTTGAAACCTGCATCATCGAGGTCTCAGTTTCTCCTGCATGTCCGCCATTTTTTGACTCTTTGAGCTTTTTTACTTTTTCAGCAACTTTCGGATTCGTTTGGGGTCTGAACAATACGACGCAGTAGTCCCTTTGTTTTTCAAGCTGCGCCTGGCTGAAAAAAGGTAGAAAATTATTGTTTCCGCCATGTCCGTTCACAAGGACAATTTTCTTAATTCCATTACGGGAAATTTCATCACATGTCTCCTGCAGGATATCCAAAATGAGCTTAGAGCTGTATGCAATTGTTCCGGGCTGGTGTTTTGCTTCTAATATCTGGCTGAAATAGTATTCCGGGAAGACAAGAGCATATTCTTTTTTGGCCGCACGTATAGCAATTTCCCTGACGTCAAATAAGTCTGTTCCAAGCGGCAAATGAGGTCCGTGCTTTTCGAAGACACCTATCGGAATAAGACAGAGGCCTCCGGATTTTTCCACTGCTTTTATAAAATCGGGCGCAGTAAGTTCTCCCCATTTAACCGGAAGTTCAGATGAACAACTGGGTCTTTTTCCGGCGAAAACAACAGCAGCGGTGAAAATAAATAAAGTAGAAAGTAAAATCATGGTAAAAGTAAGTCGTTTCGGCTTCATAATTTTGTCCTCCTTTGTTTTTCTATTTTTTCATAGTTGTTGGCCCGATAGCACCATGAACCACATCTGATAATCCATTAAAAGCGTTGTGATTAAGTACAATTGGTATTAGTGTTTAGATACTGGCTTCAAGCTGGGCAAGTACGGCTTTTGCTTTGGAGGCTTTATTGCCAGCCGGACCTTGCCAGTTGAGCTTCGTATTTTGTTTTGTCAGGTCTTCGATTTTTTTGCAGGCCAAAAGCACGGTGGCGTGGTTTTTATTGCCCATAAATCTGCCAATCTCGGAGAACGACATTTTTGTGTGCTTTCTGATTAGATACATACTGAAATGGCGGGCCAAAGCCACTGTTCTGTTCTTCTTGGACGAGTGTATATTGGCCGGTGTTATCCCGAAATAAGTCGCCACGGCTGATTCGATGTCCGATATGTGGACGATGGGGTCGCACCTTTCCAGATGTTCAGCCAGAACCGCTTTGGCCATAGACAGGTTGATTTTTTCGCCGGCCGAAGGCCGGTCCGGTCCATAGCCGGTGGTGCCGGCCAGTGCTGAATATGCAATTAATTTCAGCAGCGCCCCTTCCAATTCCCGCACGTTGGTGCGCAGATTTTCGGCGATGTATTTTATTACGCTTTCAGGGACGGCTTTTCCAATTTTCAATTTGTGATTGTCAATTGTCAATTGTTTTGCGTACTGTCTGCATATCTGGCAGCGGGTGTGGAAGTCAGGAGTCTGGATCTTGACAACCATTCCGGAGACGAAGCGGTTAACCAGCTTTTCGGACAGTTGTCCTATCATCTTCGGAGGTGCATCGGAAGCGAGTACAACTTGCTTACCTGCCAAATTGATTGTATTGAAGGTATGCAGGAATTCCTCCTGCGTTGAAGGCTTGCTGGCCAAGAAGTGAATATCGTCGATTGCTAACAAGTCCGTTTGTCGCATTCGTCGTCTAAAAGCCTCCAGCTTTTTTGTCTTCAAGGCCAGCACGAACTGATTGGCAAAATCCTCCGCTGAGAGATATAGCCAATTAGTCTGGGGCCGCCGCTTGCACACCGCATTGCATATCCCTTGCAGCAGATGTGTTTTGCCGAGGCCGTATCCTCCGTGAATAAACAGCGGATTGAAGGAGGGGCCGCGCTCTGGGAGAACGTGGCTTAGCTGCTCATTTACAACGACTTTGGCGGCGTTGTAGGCCAGTTCATTTGATGAGCCGACAATGAATGTATCAAGACTTAGTTTTAGTCTTTTCTTCTGATGTTCGCCCATGGTGGATATTTTGGTTGGGCTGCCGCGAAGCGGAGTTGGGCTCTTACGAAGTAGGGACCCGGGCCCTTTGCGTCTGCGATAAGATTGGGAACGATTCCGGGCATTTTCCACTGTCGCGACGGCGGATGCCTGCGAATCCAGTTGGGTTCGCCTCTGACTGCTGGAAAGCTCAGGGTCGATGGCGAAGGTAAGCTTTACCTCTGTACCGGTAACCGCCCGAACCGCCTGATTGATTTCACTCAAAAAATGGTTTTCAATCCAGCTTGCTATGAAAAGGTTTGGCACGCCGACTTTCAGGTATCCGCCGGTAAGTGTCAACTTGGTAGAGTTTTTAAACCAGATTCGAAACTTTTGAGCCCCTACCTTCTCAGCAAGAGCTTCGTTGATAGCACTTATGTGGGCCGGGTCCCCATTTGCGATGTTTTGCAAATGGGGTCCCGACGCTACTTTGCGAGAACTCTCATCCGTGATTGTACTCTGCATTAGTATTCTCCCCCTACCAAGGGTTTCCATTTGTAAGGCCCTTATCCCGCACCTATTGAACACAGTATTGCATCTGATTAGATCCAGGATAAGAGTCCATTTTCTTTATAATATATCAAAGCGGCCAGTTAGCTATTATTGGACAACGAAAAGACAAATCAATTGCGTTTTAGAAAATTTCTTTTCCACTTGGTAGAGGTCGCTGTCATCATTGGCTTTGCGCACAAAAAAAAATTATTTTTCACAGGTTTTGCACATCGTAAGTTCGTTTTGTGGAAAAGCTGTGGATTAGATTTGTGTTCGTGTTCCGGCCTTGTAAGGTCGGGCTTCGGTGAAGTGGAGTAATTTTTCCGTTTGTATGACGTTGTCGGTCTCTGGCATTTCTGAGGAGTTGTGCGGGTTTAGGTCTTTGGCCAGCGGTATCTTACCGAGTTGGGTCTGGCTTATCTATCTTCGTAAACAAATCACCTGGGCGAGTTTGTCGGCCGTTAGCAAAATCTTTAAAGTCCATAAGCGCCGAGCCTGCCGGCTTGATTTTTGTAATCTTTAAGGCGTTTGCACCGCAGATTATATTTAGGTTTTCATCGAGTATTCCAGCCGGCAAGCTGGTGGGGTTTGAGGTCTTGACTACTTCAGCCATTGCGATGGTTACCTGTACAGATTTGTTGGTTTTCTTCGAGAGGTAGGTGGTCGAAGCACCAGGCCAGGGCCAACAGCCAAGTATTTTTCTTCGAAGAGCCTCGGCCGGTTCATTGAAGTCCACGAAGCCGTCGGATTTTTTCAGCTTAGGCGCGAGGGTGGCCCTGGAATGGTCCTGTTCAGTGTAGATGGCTGTGCCGTCAGCTATCTTGGTGATTGTTTCTAATAATAACGGTGCCGCCAGTTGTGCCAATCGGTCATGCAATCGACCGGCTGTTTCATCGGGTCCGATGTCGGTTTGTGATTGTGCCAGGATATCGCCGGCGTCCATTTTTTCAGCGAGGGTGATTATGCTGATACCGGTTTTGGTTTCGCCGTTGATTATCGCCCAGTTTATCGGCGCGGCCCCGCGGTATTTCGGAAGTAAAGACGCGTGGACATTTATGGCACCTCTGGGCGGCAGGTTTATTAACTCGTTGCCGATTTTTTGGCCGAACGCAATTACCACAATCAAATCCGGCTCATGGTGTGCTATTTCCTTGATGAGCTGTGGTGTGTTTGTGTCGTCTGTTTCAACAAAAGGCACCGAATGGCTATTTGCCCAGTGAGCTACCGGTGTTGGCTTTGACCTTCTACCTCTGCCGGCCGGGTGTGGAGGTTGTGTTACAATAAATCGGGGGCTATGGCTTGACTGGCATAAAGCATTCAGACATTCAATGCCAAATTCGCCGCTGCCGAGATATACTATCTTCATGGGAATCAAACATTAAAATTCAAATATCGAAATTACATATCAAGACGTAAGATTTTCTGGTCTTTTTTTTGAATTTCTTCCTTTTCCTTTTTCGAGTGTTTTGAGTTGTCTTCGATGTACAATTTTGGCGGCCTGGCCCATATGATTGACGATGGTCATGCCCTCGATATGGTCGTACTCATGCTGCAGAGCCCTTGCGTAGAGCCCTTCGGCCTGCTCGGAAAACTCTTTGCCGTCAAGGCCGGTGGCCGTAACCTTGCATTTTTTGTATCTTCGAATTTTTGTGAAAATGCCCGGCACCGACAGGCATCCTTCATCTATTGAGCCAGGTTCTCCCGTTGGCGTAACGGTTGGGTTTATGTAGACTTTGAGGTTTTCTCTGGTTCCATCGAGCGATATTATAAAAAGCCGCAGCGATACGCCCGCCTGTGGTGCTGCCAAGCCGATACCTTTGTGTTCCAGCATAATGTCGGTCATTTTTTCTACCAATCGGCGGATATTATCATCGATTTTTTCAATCGGTTTTGCGCGACTGGCCAAAACCTTAGCCGGGTAATGCGTGATTCGACATTTCTCAATATCTATCATATTTGGTTCCCACCCGTCTTGGCTCCGCCCCGACAAGCGGCCAAGCCGAGACAGGCGAAGCAGGGCCTTCGAATTAGTCTTTAATTTCGAATTTCGACGTTTGAGTTTACGTAAGTTGCGCTTGGTTCTCGCGAAACGCAGTTCCTTCCTGCTTATTATTGTCGAATTCATCGCCGGCGAATGTATTTCCGAGGTAGAGTTTTCTGATCATTTCGTTGCGGACTATTTCGGCCGGTGAGCCGGCTCCTATCACCCTGCCATGGTCGATTATATAGGCTTTATTGACCACTTCGAGCGTCCTCTCGACATTATGGTCGGTAACGAGCACACTGACACCGGAAGCGACGAGCTGGTGGATCTCCTGCTGCAAATCCTCAACGGCAATAGGGTCAACGCCGCTGAACGGCTCATCCAAAAGAATCAACGAAGGGTCGGTTACCATAGCCCGGGCGATTTCAAGCTTCCTTCGCTCGCCGCCGGACAGAAATCTGCCTTGACTATTGGTGACCTCAGTTAGCCCGAAACGCTCAATGAGCATATCAGCCTTGCGGTTGCGATCGGCCCTGGTGATGGACATCGTTTCCAGGATCGCATAGAGGTTGTCGCGGACACTGAGGCGCTGAAAGATACTGGGCTCTTGTGAGAGGTATCCAATACCGAGGCGGGCGCGTTTGTACATCTGTAGCTTCGTGATGTCCCTGCCTTCAAAGATGACCGAGCCGCTGTTTGGTGTAACCATACCCATAATCATTCTGAAGGAAGTGGTTTTGCCGGCTCCGTTTCGGCCTAAAAGCCCTACAATACTCTGCTGTTCGATCGTAATGGATACTTCGTTAACAACAATTCGGCCGGAGTACCTCTTTACCAGGTCCCGAGTTTCAAGAAGAGTCATACCTACCATTTTCGTTTCTCGTATCCACCAGACAAATGCGGACTGGTCAGTTTCTTATCGTTTTGCGGTATTATAACAACGTTGAGGGCCAAAGCAAACAAATAACAGATCTGTGTTCCCGCCTGCCTGGGCTCGGCCAAGCCGAGACAGGCAAGGCGGGTTTGGCCCCACCTCCCTGTCAATCATGAAGCGATAAATGAGAAAAGCTAATAAATATTCTGGCATTTTTGTAATATTTCTGCTATTAAG